>NZ_RCOD01000080.1:0-105877 GCF_004307505.1 Pseudomonas sp. Sample_11 | reverse complement strand
GTCCCACCCTGCCAACTTACAAGCTATTCAAAAGTTCCGGACTCCGGTTGAAGCAACACGGACTGATAAGGCAAATTGCATGTTTTCCTCCCAACACCACACATCTGAAAGTTGTGTTAAGCATCATGTTGCGCGCCAGAAAAACAAAGCGGCGTTGGGCTGCCTGCATCCATTGTGCTTTGCTATCAACATGGCCATTTGCGGATTCGCCGTGGGCGCCGAAGCCCCGGCCGCAGTGGCGAGTGAATCTTTCAATACGCTGTTCCTTGAAGGTTCATCGGCGGTCGATCTGCAACCGTTGCTGAATGCCAACAGCGTCTTGCCAGGCCAATACCGCGTCGACGTGTTCAGCAACGGCACGCTGGTCGGGCGTCGCGATATCGATTTCGCGGCCAACCCGGTCAACGGCAAAGTCGAGCCACGCATCACCCTGGAACTGTTGCAGCAGCTGGGTGTGGACATGCGCAAACTGCGTGAGCAGGGTCTGGTTGACGAGCAACACCCTGCCGATCACTACGACCTGCCTGCAATGATCGAGCAAGCGAGTCTCAATTTCGATGCCAACCGCCTGCGCCTCAATATCAGTGTGCCGCAGGTCGCCATGGCGCGTGGCATGCACGGCTATGTAGATCCAGAGCTTTGGGACCAAGGTGTGGCCGCCGGTTTCATCAACTACCAGCTGAGCAGCACCCGCAGCAAAACCGATTACACCACGCAAATCTCCAATAACCTGGGGCTGCGCAACGGCATCAACTTTGGCGCCTGGCGTCTGCGCAACGAGTCCAATCTGAGCAGCTCCACCGGCCGACCCAATCGTTTTGTCAGCAACCGCACGTTCATCCAGCGCGACCTCACGGCGATCAAGGGGCAACTGAGCGCGGGTGAAATCTTTTCCGATTCGGATCTGTTCGACAGCGTGCGCTACCAAGGCGTCAAGATCGCTTCTGATGAAGGCATGCGTGCAGACAGTGAGCGCGGTTATGCACCGATCATTCGTGGCGTGGCGGAAACCAATGCGAAGATCGAGGTCCGCCAGGACAACTACATTCTCTACACCACCAATGTACCGCCGGGTCCGTTCGAGATCAGTGATATCTACCCATCGGGCTCCAACGGTGACCTGGAGATCACCATTGTCGAAGCGGATGGTCGGCGCAAGGTCACCCGCCAGGCGTTCTCCGCCCTGCCGACGATGGTGCGTGAGGGGCAACTGAAGTACAGCCTGTCGAGCGGTAAATTCAACAACAACAGCGAGGGTTATGACAAACCAGCCTTTCTCGGCGGCACTTTCGCCTACGGCTTGACCAGCAATCTGACGGGCATTGCCGGCATTCAGGCGAGCAACGGCTTCAAGGCGCTGTCCATCGGTGCGGCGAAGAACACCTCGATTGGCGCGATGTCCCTGGACGTTACGCAATCGTCCAGCAAGGCATTCGGCAAAACCACCCAGGGCAGCAGTGTCCGCGCGCTTTATGCAAAGACCTTCACCGGTACCGATACCAGCTTCACCCTCGCCGCCTATCGTTATTCGACCGAGGGTTACCGCACGCTGACCGACCATGTGCAGGACACCAGCGCCGGCGCTACGCGGCGCGCGGGCAATGCCAAAACCCGTACCGACCTCACGGTCAACCAGACCCTTGGCGAAGCGCGCCAGTTCGGCTCGCTGTATTTGAATGCCAGTGACCAGCGCTATTGGGATCGCGGTGGCTCGCGCAGCTTTTCCGCCGGCTACAACAACAATTGGCGCGACCTGAACTACAACATCAGCCTGAGCAAAACCCAGGAATTCGGCGCACGCGGTGACACCAGCAACGACACGCAATTAAGCGTTTCAATTTCGTTCCCGCTCGGATCGACACCACGCGCACCGCGTGCCTACGTTTCCAGTAACCATCAGAACGCCGGTACCAGCACGCAAGCCGGGATCAATGGTTATCTGACCGAGGACAGCGACACTTACTATTCCGTGCAGACCGGGCGCAGCGTCCAGGGCGAGCGCTCTGGCTCGCTCAGTCTGAGTACCCGTACGTCGATGGGCGATCTGGGCTTTGGCTACAATCGAGGCAGCGGCTATGAGTCGCAGAACCTGAGTGCGGCCGGATCGATCGTGGCTCATGCCGGCGGCATCAATATGGGCCAGACCGTCGGTGAAACGTTCGCCCTGGTGGAAGTACCCGGCATGTCGGGCGTCGAAGTCAGCAGCTATTCGGGTGTGAAAACCGGCCTGAACGGCTATGCGGTTCTGCCTAACGCGCAACCGTACCGCGTGAACTGGGTAACGCTGGACACGCGTAACCTGGGCGGTGAGATCGAGCTGGACAATGCCACCCA
Organism: Pseudomonas sp. Sample_11; assembly: GCF_004307505.1. Classification (NCBI taxonomy): domain Bacteria; kingdom Pseudomonadati; phylum Pseudomonadota; class Gammaproteobacteria; order Pseudomonadales; family Pseudomonadaceae; genus Pseudomonas; species Pseudomonas sp. Sample_11. The sequence continues at coordinate 103,543 of NZ_RCOD01000080.1, read as the reverse complement.
GCAACTGGTGCCAAGACGAGGTTCGGTGGTTCTTGCACGCTTCGAAGGCAGCAAAGGCAGACGCGTCCAGTTTGAACTGTACGATGCCAACGGCCAGCCGATTCCATTCGGCGCGGTGCTGTTGGATAGCGACGGCAAACAGCTGGCATTGTCAGATCCGACGGGCAAGGCCCTGGCGCTGGTGACCAAAGATCACGGTGTCATCACCATCAAGTGGCAGGGCAAAAGCTGCCCCGTGCCATACAAGCTGCCTGAAAGGGTCGAAGGTTTGAACTACGAGCAATATCGGTTGGCTTGCTCTTCGAGCGCGAAGTAGACCGACCGCGAGCTTGTCACCCTACGTCCCCTCAACCAAAACTCAGCCCTGATGATTCAGGGCTTTTCAATGCGCAGTTTGAGCATCGCGTTGATCAATACGCTGGCCCCAGAGCTGAACGTCAAGAAACCTTCCACGGATGCTCACGCCACTTGTTCTGAAAAAACTCGATGAACACTCGTATCCGTGGACTCAAATGCTTGCGATCCGAATAAAGCAGGTAGATCGGCTCGACCACACCCGTTTTGAAATCCTCAAGCAACGGCACCAGTGTTCCCGCTTTTACATCAAGCCCGATATGAAAGTCCGCAAGCTTCACCACGCCAGCGCCTGACAGCGCCATGTCGCGCAACAGATCGCCTTGAGTAAAAGACGCGCTGGCGGTCACCGGTACCGAGACGCCGTCTCCATCCTGCAAAAATGACCATTTGTTCCACGGGCTGACGAAGCTGAAATTGAAGCAACGATGATTCAGCAAATCTGCGGGTGTGGTTGGTGTGCCGTGTTCAGCCAGGTACTGCGGCGAGGCACAGATCAGCCATTCACATTCGCCGATGCGTCTGGCAATGCGTGATGAGCTGGGCAATACGCCGCTGTGGATGGCGATATCCAGACCTTGCTCGAAGTGATCGACAAATTGCGCACCGAGTTGAATCTCAACGTCCAGTGAGGGATACAAGTCCAGAAATTCCGGTAGCCACGGCACGATCTGGTGTTTGGCGAAAGAGGTCATGGTGTGAATGCGCAGGGTGCCACTGACCCTGGAGGGCAACGCCTCGGCCAGCGAGTCCGCCTCGTTCATGGCTTCGACGACGGCTTTGGCGCTGCGCAGGTAAGCGGCGCCCTCCTCGGTCAGCGTCAGCACGCGCGAGCCGCGCTGGAACAGCCGGACCTGCAAGCGATCTTCCAGGCGGGTGATCAGTTTGCTGACCGCTGATGGCGTCAGGTGATGGGCGCGCGCGGCAGCAGAAAAACTTCCACATTCGGTAGACCAGATAAAAGCGAGTAGCTGCGAATAATTGTCCATGGCCGGTCCTGGCGAAAAGCTTGAAGGCATGTTGTCTCAACGCTCATGAAAAAGCGCGCCGAAGCGCGCTTTTTCCTGGGGTCCGGGTCAGCGAATGAACTGTTCGATGTAGTCGTCCGGCAAACCCAGCGTCTTGTAATGCGCTCGGGCGGCTTCAAGCTTGGTGAACACATCTTCGTAACCCACGGCAACGCCCTGCGGATCGACGTAAGTGTAGCCACCCTGCACGTGGAACCAGGTGATCATTTCACTCACATCCTCGGGGACGAACAGGGTATGCGTTTCACCGGGCGGCTCATAGGCAAAAGACCCCTCCTCCGCGACCCAGTCATGCTCCAGGTAGTACCAGCGACCCTTGAGCACGATCGCATGCACGCCGCCGGTATGGCGGTGACGCGACAGCACGCCGGCCTGACGCACCCGCAACAGGTTGATGTAATAGCCGCCGCTGGTGTTGAGCAGCAATGGCTTGAAGGAGACAGATTTCGTTACCGGCACCCACAGCGCATCGTCTTCGAGCCACTGCGTCATGACGCCCGGATGCACCATGTCGGGCGTCATGAATGGAACTTGCGGCAACTGGTACGCAATGGCGAGCTCATCAGGTTTAACAGGAGTATTCATTGTCAGGCCTCTAGGTTTTCTTGACGAACTCACAGCACTTGATTGCGCCAGGATTTCGCTTGAGGGAAAGGTTATGGCGTCGCTGTACGGGAGAAAACAGCTACTTGGTCATACCTGTTGTGACACAGGATCACAGCGTCGCGGGCGGCTTCGCGCAGCCTCTGATCAACCGCGCACCCAGGCTGTCAGCCGCCGCCAATCCTTCTACCAGGCGCTGGTAGGTCAAGGGCGGCTGCATGTTTCTGGCGTATGCCGCCGATAAGGTCGCGTCCACCAGAATAGTGATCTGCGCTGTCGTCAACGGCGTGCGCTGACCCAGCTCAGCGAACGTCACGGGCAGCTTCACCGCGTGCAGCAGACGCGCGACCTGTTCAATCTCGTCGACCGGTCGCGCCTCCACCGCCATCTGCACCAGTGTGCCGAACGCCACCAGTTCGCCGTGCAGCATCGACGCCATCGCCGGTATCGCGGTCAGCCCCCGAACGAGGGCATGGGACAGTGACAAACCACCGCTCTCGAAACCGACACCGCTAATCAGCACGGTGCCTTCGATGACCCGCTCGACATCATCGGTGAGTTCATGTCGACACACCGCCTGATAAGCCGGGACGCCGTACTGCATCAGCGTGTCGAAAACCAGGTTGGTGAGCATCAACGCCGTGTGCAGAGGCGGTGTGCCGAAAGAGTTGTGGCCTGCGGCGGCGTAGCACTGTCGGGCTTCGAATTTCTTGCTGATGGCATCGCCGATCCCGGCCGCGAAGAACCGTGCCGGCGCCTGAACGATGACCTCTGTATCGACAATCACCGCAGCGGGATTCATCTTCAGGAACTCCACGCCCACCACTTTGTGCTCTTCGTCATAAAGCACGATCAGCCGACTCGTTGGCGCGTCACTTGAAGCGATCGTGGGGCAGACAATGATCGGTACGTCGAGATTGGCCGCCAGCCCCTTCGCCGTATCGATGGTCTTGCCACCGCCCAGCGCAATGATCGTGTCGGGGGCGTGCAGCAATGCCTGCTCGGATAACTGCGCAATCGCAGCGCGCGTGCACTCGCCGGGAAACTCGATGTGCAATGGCTCCCATCCCTGGTCCTGCAACGCGGCGCCAACCTGCGGCCATAGATGCCGGGCGACAAACTCATCGCAAAGCACCAGCGGCCGCGATCGGCCCATGTCGTTCAGCACTCTGCCCAATTGGTGCAATGCATTCGGACCCTGCTCGTAGCGTCCGGGAAATCCCATTGTTTTAACCATGACAAACGTCCTCGCAAGAAGTCATCAGCGCATCAACCAGCCGCCCGCGACATCAACCACCTGGCCGGTAATGAAGTCGCTTTCGCTCGACGTGAGAAAACACGCCGCCCTTGCCACCTCAAGCGGTGTGCCCAGCCTGCGCAACGGTGTCTCGTCGACCACGGCTTGATTGGCCTGGGCCGATACGGTCTTGAGCAATGGCGTTTCGATTCGTCCCGGTGCCAGCGCATTGGCGGTGACACCGAACGGCCCGAGTTCGCCGGCCAGGTGGCGGGTAAAGCCGATGACTGCGGCTTTGGTCGCACTGTAGTGCGCTGCGACAATCGGCAAGAACGCGCTGCCCGCCACCGAAGACATATTGACGATGCGCCCGAACCGGCGCTCGACCATGCCGGGCGCGAGCACTCGCACCAGGTTGAAGGAGCCATTGAGGTTGATATCGACCACCCGCAGCCACTCATCCGGCGCCATGGTCCAGATCGGCGCGGGTGCGCCGTGGTGTTTGGGCGAAATGCCGGCGTTGTTGATCAGCGTATCGATGGGGCCGAGCTCACCTTGCAAGCGCTCGCAGGCAGCAGCGCAGTCTTGAAAATTCGCGACATCAGCCTGCGCCCACGCGACCGCAAAACCCGCATCACGCAACGCCACGCCCTGCTGTTGCACCTTGTCGGCATCGGCATCGAGCAGCGCCACGGCTGCACCTTCTTCGCAATACAACCGCGCGATCGCCGCACCGATGCCGCCCCCGGCGCCGGTGACCAATACGGTGCGCCCGGCGTGTCTGGAATGAGTCATGACCTTCTCTCGCTTGCAGATGAATGGATTGGGTCAGAGCCCCAGATAAGCACGCTTGACGTGCGGGTTTTCCAGCAGTTCCTGGCCGGTGCCGCTGAGCACCACCTCGCCGTTCTCCAGCACGTAACCGCGATGAGCAATGCGCAGCGTATGAACGATGTTCTGCTCGACGATCAACACGGTGGTGCCCAGTTGGAGAATCCTGTCGATGATCTCGAAGACCTGCGACACCAGCAGCGGTGACAGGCCCAGCGACGGCTCATCAAACATCAACAATTTCGGCTCGGCCATCAGGCCCCGGGCGATGGCAACCATTTGTTGTTCGCCGCCCGACAGTGTCCCGGCGTTCTGATCAAGGCGTTCGCGCACCCTCGGAAACAGATCGAGAATATTGTCCAGACGCTGCCTGTAGCCTGCTCGTGCACTGCGTTTGTAGGCGCCCATCAAGAGGTTGTCGCGCACGCTGATGAAGGGAAACAACTGGCGCCCCTCCGGTATCAGTGTCAGGCCCGCGTCGACAATCTGATCGGGGCGTTTGCCATCGATGCGCTGGCCTTCGAATTCGATCGTGCCTTGGGACGGTGTGACGATGCCGCACAAGCTGCGCAGGGTCGTGGTTTTGCCGGCGCCGTTGGCGCCGACGATAGTCACCACCTCACCGGCATTGACCTCGATGGACACGCCACGAAGGATCTCCGTACCGCCATAGCCGCTGTGGACGTTGTCGAGTTTAAGCATGGCTGTACTCCTTGCCGAGGTAGGCTTCGATCACCTGAGGATCGTTGATCACATCATGAGGCGCGCCCTGCATCAGCAGCGTGCCGGAACTGATCACGACGATGCGGTCAGAAAGGCTCATGGTGGCTTGCATCAAGTGCTCGATCATCAACACGCTGACACCCGAATCACGCACCCGGCGAATGACTGCGATGGCCTTGGCAACATCCGTCGGGTTGAGGCCGGCCATGACCTCGTCGAGCAGCAGGATGCGCGGGCGCGTCGCCAGGGCGCGGGCCATTTCCAGGCGCTTCATGCCGCCGACCGTCAAGTTGCGCGCCCGGGTGTCGAGCAGCGCGGTGAGTTCGGTCAGCTCGGCGACTTGCTCGGCGATCGCCCTCGCCTCCTTCGCGTCGGCGGTGTGCATGAATGCACCGAGCATGATGTTTTCGCAGACACTCAAATCAGCGAATGGCTGCACGATCTGAAAGGTCCGGCCAATGCCTGCCCTGGCGAACTCGGCCGGGCTGCTCGGGGTGACCCAGTCGCCATTGAGCAAGCGCACTTTCACTAGGCCTTTGGACGGCAGAAGAAACCCGGAGAGCTGGTTGAACACCGTGGTTTTGCCGGCGCCGTTCGGGCCGATCACACCCACGATTTCGCCTTCGGCCAAGCTCAGCGAAACATCGTTGGTGGCGTGCAGTCCGCCAAAGAACTTGTGCAGGTTTTCTGCGACCAGAACCGGCTCACCGTGCGTGGCCGAGTGAGCTCGCGCCAAGGACGGCCCGATCGGTGCTTCTGCATTTGCCATCGAACGACGGCCGCCGGGCAATGAGTCGATCCAGGCAAATATCCGAGCCCCAAAACGCCCCACCACGCCTTGCGGAATAGTCAGCACCACCGCGACCAGCACGATGCCATAGACCAGACCGTGCACACCGCTGCCCAGATCGCCCAGCCAGCCGCGTGCCAGTTCAGCCAGCGGCAGCACCAGCAAAGTGCCGATCAGCGGTCCCGATACCGTGCCCAGTCCACCAATCAACGCGAACATGGCGATCTGAATCGACATCTCCAGAGAAAACATCGAGCCGGGTTCGATGAAGGTCAGGTACATCGCGTGAAAGCTGCCGACCAGGCTGGTGATAAATGCGGACAACACCACGGCGATCAGCTTGACCTTGACCGAGTTCACGCCCACCGCATGGGCGGCGTCTTCACGTTCACGCACGGCGATCAGGTAATAACCCAGTCGGGAATTCTTGATCTTCCACGACACTGCCAATGTGATGAGCAGAAACGCGAAGGCAATCAGCAGGTATGGCCAGCGCGGGCGGAACAACATCCACTCGAAACCGAGCTTCAGCGGTACGCCCAGCCCTGCCGCACCACCGGTCACGTCATGCTGATTGATCGCCACCAGACGCACGACCTCCAGCACCGCAATGGTCGCCAAGGCAAAAAACGGCCCGCGCAACCTGAAGCACGGCCAACTGATCAGCACCGCGACAATTGACGACAGGATTGCGCCAGCGAACATGCCGATCCATGGACTGATGCCCAGTTTCATCATCAACAGCGTCGTCGTGTAAGCGCCCACTCCATAGAACACGGCATGCCCCAACGAAAGCTGGCCGGCAAACCCGCCGACGATGTTCCAGGCACTGGCCAGTGCCGCATAACTGCATATGAGGATGAACAGGTGATAAACGAACGGCGAGCCAACGCTCAATGGAATGATCAGTAACAGCGCCAGGGCCAGTGCACTGACATAGACACGCGGGTGCAAAATATTCATGACCATTTTCCTCACTCAGACCCGCGACCGGCGCCGAAAAGACCTGTCGGACGAAACACCAGGATGCCCAGGAAAATCGTGAAATAGACGACCTCCTTGAGGTCCGGCGCGATGTAGTAACCGGCTAGACTGTCGACGATGCCGATCAGCATTGAACCGATCAGTGCGCCGGACAGGCTGCCCAGGCCGCCCAGCACCACAATCACAAACGCCGTCAGCACGAAGAAAGTGCCAACGGTTGGAAAGACCGGATATTGCGGAGCGATCAGTCCCGAGGCGACGCCCAGGCAGGCGCAACCCAGGCCGAAGGCAAACACATAGATGTTCTTGACGTTGACGCCCATCAGTTGCGCCGCGTTGCGATGCTGTGCAGTAGCGCGGACGGCCCGGCCGAGAAAGGTGTTCTGCAAAAACCAGTGCAGCCCCGCGACCAGTGCGAGCGACGCGACAAAAGTGATCAACTGACCGCTGCTGACGCGAAAGGCGCCAAAGCTGACGGTTGTGGTACCGACGCTGATGTTCTTCACCGTCATGACGTCGGCACCGAAGATCAGCAACGCGCCGTTCATCAGAGCAATCGAGATGCCCACGGTGGCGAAAATCTGGATATGTCCCTCAGCGCCAAGCAACGGCTGAATGATGAAACGCTGCATCACCGCACCAGCGGCAAACAACAGGATCGTCGCAGGAATGATCGCCATATACGGGTGGATGCCGAAGTGCGAATTCAGCAAGTACACGGCATACAGGCCGATCATCAGAAACTCGCCATGGGCGAAGTTGACCACTCGCACGATGCCGAAAATCAGAGTCAGGCCGATGCTGATGATGGCCAACGTGCCACCGAGCAATAAGCCGTTCAACAGGAGCTGGATGAAAATTTCCACGGTTGGCGCCCTCTTTGCGAGCGAACGAACCCGTGAAGCTCAATGATCAAGCTTCAGCAGATTGCGGGGTTCAGGTATCAGGGTTGGTCGGAAAAACGCGCTTGGGCAACGGCGGCTGCCTGGGGGTAAACGGTTTTCAGCAGTCCGTTCTGCCACTGCATGATTGCCGTATTGGCGCGCTGGTTCTGGCCGTTCTTGCCAAACCTGGCACCGATGCCGGCAGCCGTACCGCCGAGAGGAATATCGATGGTTGCCACCGAGGCACGGATCGCATCGGCGTCCAGCGAAGTACTGTTTTCCATGGCATCGAGGAATATCTTCGCCCCGACATAGTTGATCAGGCTGTGGCCCGAGCGCGGTTCGCTGCCGTAGCGATCCTTGTATGCCTTGGCGAACGCCCCGATACCGGGAGCGCCGTTTTCATTGGTCTGGAACTGTGGGAAATCGACATCAAGCACGCCTTCCATATTGGCTGCGCCGACGACCTTGACCGTGTCCTGCATGGAATAGCCGCCGCCGGCGCCGATAACGGCTTTGGGCCTGAAACCGGCTTCGCGGATCTGGCGGAAAAACAGCGTCGTGTCGTTCTGATAACTGGTCTGCAATACCACATCCGCCTGGGCGCCTTTCAAACGCAGGATCAGCGATGAGAGATCGACCGCTTTGGCCGAATATGGTAGTACCTCGACCACATTCAGACCTTGCTCCTGAGCGATTTTTTTCTGAAACCCGGCGATGGTTGTACCGTACAGCGCATCCTCGTGGATGATCGCGACCTTCAATTGTTTCGGATCGACCTTGAGCGACGGGCTGACAATGTCCGTGATGGCGGTGATGGTGCCTTCGGCGAAATTCCTGGCGGTCGGGTTGCTGCGCATCACGTAGCTCAGATCACGCTCAGTGATGTGGTCGGACACCGCACCCAATTCGAAAAACGGCACCCCCGCCATCTCCGTCACCTGCGTGGCCGCAAATGACAGCGCCGAGGAATAGCTGCCAAATACAGCAGTGACGTTCTCAACAGAGGTGAGCCGGCGCGCGGCACCGACCGCTTGTCCCGCATCGACTGCGTCGGCCTTGAGCAACTTGATCGGCTCGCCCTTCAAACCGCCCGAGGCATTTCGTTCGGCGACGGCCAGTTCGAGGCCACGGAAGCTCTCGTCGCCCAGTAACGCCAGGGATCCACTCAGGGGATAAAGCGCGCCGATCCTGATGTCCGCGAGCGCGGCGACCGGGGTGGACAGGCAAAGCAGGATGCCGGCAGCTTTCAGCCAGCTTTTCGCGGTAGCCGCCACGGCCACGGCTTCCTCTTGAGCGAGTCTCATTGGATTCATCTCCCGCAGATATTGTTTTTATTGTTCCTTCAAATGATCCGTGCCGAGCACAGACATCGTCGGATTACAGTGGCGATGACACGCAAGTTTCTGCGCCACTGTTTGCAAGAGTACGGCTCGCCAAGATTGGCTGGATATAGCTGAAAAAGCACACCTGCTGTGAATTTGCGGCACAGCTCCTATGGCGGGCTGATCAGTCCCAAGGCGCCGGTGACCACGCTTCCACCAGCCTGTCGATGAACAGGCGAATCTTCGGCGACAGGTGTCGCTTGCTCGGGTAAATCACCCGGATCGGCTCGGCAGCCTCGGCGTACTCAGCGAGCAACTGCACGAGCTTGCCACTGCGCAGGTCATCGTTGACCACATAGGATGGCAACGTCGCGATACCGAGGCCTGCCGCAGTCGCCTGATGCAAGGCTTCGGCGCTGTCCATTTGCAGCCGTCCGGCATGAATGACCGGCACAGGCTGACCATTGACGCGAAAATTCCACGCCAGCAATCGGCCACCGCTGACGAAGTGCAGGCACGCATGCCCGGCGAGATCTTCGGGTGTCTGCGGTGCCGGATGTTCTTTCAGATAATCGGGCGAGGCACAGGTGATCATTTGCTGGTAAGCCACCGTGCGCGTGAGTAGTCCGGAGTCTTCCTTGGGGGGACCGATGCGAATCGCCAGATCGAAACCCTCGTCGATCAGGTCGACCAGCCGATCGGAAAACGTCGCGTCGATGGCGAGCGACGGCCAGTCTCTCAAGCAGCGCTCGATGTGCTGCACAACGTGCAGCCGGCCCAGTGCTACCGGCAGGCTCATGCGCAAGCGGCCGCTGGGCGTCGAACGGCGGAACGCCAAAGCCTCTTCGACCTCGTCCAGATCCTGCAAGATGCTTACACATCGCTCATACAGCACCCGACCATCGTCGGTCAGGCTCAGGCTGCGGGTGGTGCGGTTGAGCAGGCGGACCTGCAAACGCGATTCAAGCCGCACGATCGATTTACCAACGGCCGAGCGGGTCAGCCCGAGTTGCCTGGCCGCCGCAGTAAAACTTCCGGTATCCACCGAGGCGACGAAGGCGGCGATGTCGTTCAGGTTATGCAGTTCCATGAGGCCTCCGGGTTGGGCATTCAAGCGGCTTGGCACCGGTTATGGGGAACCCTATTCCCCAATCATGAGCATACCATTTCGATTAGTTAAGCCATCACTAACGTCTGATCGAGGTCATATGAACACTGAAGTAAAAGCAGCTGTACAAACTTGGGCCAACAGCCTCAGCGATCTGGTGCCCGTGCTGAAGGGTATCGATACCACCACTAAGATGAGCGACATCCGCGATGCCTACGCAAAAATGCTAGGGCAGAATCAACCACCGGCTGGCGTGAGGTTTGAAGCAGTCGACATGGGCGGCGTGCCCGCTACGCTGGTGACTCCGGATGAACTCAAGACCGACGCGGTGCTGATGTACATCCACGGCGGTGCCTACATCGTCGGTCGACCTGACGGCTACCACGGCATCGGCGGCAACTACGCAAAAATGCTCGGCGCGCGGGTGTACATGCCGGATTACCGCCTCGCACCCGAGCATCAGTTCCCCGCCCCCATCGATGACACTTTGCGCGCCTATGAGTGGTTGCTTGAGCAGAACATCGCCGCCAGCAAGATTGCCTTCGCAGGCGAGTCGGCGGGTGGCGCGATGGTGGTCAGCGTGATGGTCGCGGCAAAATCCAAAGGCTTGCCCTTGCCCGCAGTGGGTTCGTCCATCTCGCCATGGGCCAACCTCGAACACACCGGCGTCTCCATGAGCAATCGTGAAGGCCTTGATCCGCTGAACTCCAAGCCCGTGCTGGATATCCTCGCGCGAGCCTTTCTCGGCGACACCTTGGCCAACCATCCGCTGGCGTCGCCGGTGTTCGCCGACGTCACCGGACTGCCACCGATTCTGGTGCAGATCGGCGAAAACGAACTGATGCTCAGTGACGCCATGCGTCTGGCCAATCACCTGGCGGACAACCGCGTCCGGGTCAATCTTGAAGTGTGGCCCGGCATGTTTCACGCTTGGCATTTCTACGCGGGCATGCTGGCCGAGGGGCAGCAGGCGCTGGAGAGTTCGGTGCGGTTTATCGAGGCGGGGTTGATTGGGGCGGCTCGCTGATCAGACAGCATTCGCTGCTGATCGGCGACACTTCTGGCTGTATAGCTCGGCGCCTTGGCGGTATGGTGGTTTGCCGACCGCCGAGGAACCGTGAATGCCGAAAAAACCACCACCCCCTGACAGCAACCCCAGCGCAGCCGACATCGAACGCGCCATTCTGGCCTTGAACAAAATGGCCGAACGCCTGTGGGGCGTCGGGCGTGAAGCCGAGGCCAAGGCGCTGCTCGATGCACTGGATGCGTTGAACCGCGCCCTCGACCGGATCCGCATCGGGGAAAGTCGCAGGGCCGTCACCCTGCACTGAATCAGACCTGATAAAACTCGCGATACCACTGCACGAACGCTTGCACGCCCTGCTCGATCGGCACCTGCGGGCTGAAGTCGATGCAGCGTGCCAGCGCCGATACGTCGGCCCAGGTCTTCAGCACGTCGCCCTCCTGCATCGGCAGATAATGGCGCTGAGCCTTGATGCCCAGTGCCTGCTCCAGGCATTCGACGAAGCTCATCAGCGCTACTGGACTGCCGCGGCCGATATTGAACAGGCGATTGGTGCCGCGTTCGGCGCTGAGTGCGGGCGGTTTGTCGAGCAGTCGGAAAATCGCTTCGACAATGTCATCGATAAAGGTGAAGTCGCGCGCCATTTCGCCTTGGTTGTAGAGGTCGATGGCGCGCCCGTTGAGCATCGCTTCGGTGAATTTGAACAGCGCCATGTCCGGTCGACCCCACGGGCCGTACACGGTAAAGAAGCGCAGGCCGGTGGCCTGCAAGCCGTAGAGATGGCAGTAACTGTGCGCGATCAGTTCGTTGGCGCGTTTGCTCGCGGCGTACAACGAAACCGGTTGATCGACCGGATCGTCTTCTGCAAACGGCATCTTGGTATTGGCGCCATACACCGAACTGCTCGATGCATAGATCAAGTGCTCTGGCGGGTGACGACGGCACGCTTCCAGAACGTTGAGAAACCCGACCAGATTCGACTGCGCATAGGCATCAGGATTGTCCAGCGAGTAGCGCACTCCGGCCTGCGCAGCGAGGTGAATGACCTGTTTGTAGTGGCCGTGTTCGAACAACGCGGTCAAAGCGCTCTGATCGACAATGTCCAGCCGCTGGAACGTAAAATTGGCCAGCGTCTGCAATCTCTGCAAACGCGCCTGTTTGAGTTTGACGTCGTAATAAGGATTGAGATTGTCGATACCCACAACCTCTAGCCCTTCGCGACATAAACGCATGACCGTGTGATAACCGATAAAACCGGCGGCACCCGTTACCAGAACACTCATGATTGCCTCGGCTCACCGGTTTGACTTCAAGAAATATGCAGCACGAACATTTACCCGCGAACGACCGTAACTATTCATAGACGACCTTAGTTACTCGGGCCAGCAGCATCCGACGCGAGGCATCTAAAATCAAAACTTCTTACGAACCGAAACATGTAAGATTGAAACTAATTTGCTATCACGCGCACCATCTAACCTCCGCGACTTCAACAACTTCGAAAAGTTTAAAAAACCCGACGAATAAATTTCACCTTTACCAATCAATAACCTACGTGAGATGGCCATCATCAGCGGATGAAAGGTAATGTTTTTGACTGTTAGCAATTGACAGCTTGCAAAGACTGGCCGATAACTAATCACTGCCCGATGAGCTCGCGCCGACGCGCACTTTTCTGCTCTCCGGCTATTTATGTAATTGGATCCTGAAGGTCGCAACTGCGAACCGTGCGGTAGCTTTGCTCAAACAAAAGCGCGGACTCGTTATAGCAAGACGGCCATGGATATAACAACAACCCAATCAAGTTGATTCATTTTTGAAACACTTCTTCTGCCAATAAACATTGATGCATCTGGCTCGGCACTTTGCCTTGATCAGCCTACTACCTACTAGCAAGCTTGGCGGCTAGTCCCACGTTATCGGCCGCCCTGCTTACACGATCGCTATGTATGGAGTACTCCAGCATGCTAACGGTTTGCCGCAACGGCTCTAACTGGTATTTATTGCAGTGCAAGCCCCGCCAGGATGAACGGGCACAACTCAATCTGCAGCAACAGAACTATTCGACCTTTCGGCCGCAGCTGATGAGCGAGCGAAGTATTCGTGGCAAACGCCAACGAACACTGGAATCGCTGTTCCCCGGCTACGTATTCATTGAACTGAGCCGCGACGATAACTGGGCACCGATTCGCTCGACCCGCGGTGTCAGCCGCATCGTCGAATTCAACCATGTGCCCGCCCGGGTCGACGAAGACGTGATTGCGCAACTGCGCGAACGCAGCCAGGAGTCGCTCGGTTTTCCTGCCGAACCGACACTCAAGCCCGGCGAACCTCTGCAAATCGTCCAGGGCCCACTGTCCCCGCTCGAAGGTGTGTTCCTGTCCATGCACGGCGATGAGCGCGTGATGATGCTGCTCAATTTTCTCAACCGCCAACAGCACGTCAGCGTCCCGCTGAGTTACCTCGAACGCCAGCGACAATAGTCCGGATCTGCTTCGCCCTGACCCCGACCCCCTTAATCAGGAGCGTGATCCATGGCTCTGAAGCCTCGCTGTTCCCTGGTTTTAGTCGTCGCCTGCTGTGTCCCCGAAGCTGCCTGGAGCGTTGAGCCGCAAGCGATCAATGTCTACGGCTTCGATTTCACCCCGACCTTTGCCTTGTCGGAAAGCTACGACGACAACTTTCGCGAAGTCGAACACGATGTCGAATCGACCATGGTCACCCGTCTGGCGCCGGCCTTCGAGCTCAAGGCGGAGGACCGCAACAGCGCCACGCGGGTGATTTGGGAACCTACCCGCTACATCTATCACAGCGCCTCAGACGCTTCGAACACCGCCCAGCGCCTGCGCGCCGACAGCATCATGGAGTTCACTGATCGGCATCGTCTGAAACTCGAAGCCGAGGTGCGCAAATACGAGCGCACCACCTCGACCGCCGTCGACGGCATCAACGACAAGATCGAGAGTCAGCGCGTCGGCGGCGTCTACACCTTTGGTGCGCGCAGTGCGCTGAACCAGATCGACCTCGGCGCCAGTTACGCACAACTGCGCTATGACAACTCCGACGGCATCAACGATGACAAGGAGCGCAACACCAGCAACCTGACCAGCACCTGGTATCACCGCCTCGGCAGCAGGACCCGTGGCTTGCTCGAATACGACCACACCCGCTTCGACTACCTGCAATCGAACAGCCCGCGCAGCAGCCGCTCCGACGCCGTGCTGGCCGGTGCCGAATGGGACATGACGGCGAAAACCACCGGCAAATTGCGCGTCGGTTACGAGCGCAAGAACTTCGACCAGAGCGGTTCCGACGATCTGAGCAACCCGACCTGGCAAGTGGATCTGGCGTGGAAACCGCGCACCTACTCGACCTTCACCTTTCTCGCCCGCCAGGCCATGGCCGAAGGCGACGATGGCTCCGACGCGGTGAAAGCCACCTTCACCCAGATCGGTTGGCGTCACGGCTGGACCGAACGCATCACCAGCGTTGCCGAAGTCGGCACGGGCCATTACGTCTACGAAGGCCAGGACCGTAGCGACGATTTGCAGGACTACAAACTCGGCGTGAATTACGCAATGCGCCGCTGGCTGGACGTCGAAGTCGCCTACCGCCACCGCGATAACGACTCCGATGCCGACAACGAAAGCTTCACCCGCAATGTTTTCCAGATCACGTTCGACGTCAGTCTGTAGGAGGGTTGGGCCATGCATACGCGCCTGATTTTATTGTTGTTGCTGCTCTGGACAGTGCCCACGGTCGAGGCGGCGGACACCGACACCAATTACCGCCTGGCCGCTGGCGATGTCTTGCGCATCATCGTGTTCGGCGAGCCGGAACTGAGCTTCAAGAAGATCCGCCTCAACGATGCCGGGACCTTCTCCTACCCGTTTCTCGGCGAAATCGTCGCCAAGGGCCTGACGCCCAATCAGGTCGAACAGAAGATCATCGACGGCCTCAAGCAAGGCTATCTGGTCGATCCGAAAGTCAGCCTCAGCCAGATCGAATACCGCCCGTTCTACATCAATGGCGAAGTGCAGAAACCCGGTAGCTACCCCTTCCAGCCCGGGCTGACCCTGGAAAAAGCCATCGCCCTGGGTGGCGGCCTGACCGAACGCGCTTCAATGAAACGCGTGACGATTTTGCGCGGCAGTGGTGGCCCGCCGGTCACCGAGAACATCTCGCGCACCACCGTCATCGCCCCCGGCGACACCATTTCCATTGCACAAGGCTTTTTCTGATCATGGACAACAGCCCAAGCACCTACCTCGAACGTCCGCTCCAGGGCCACTTGCCAACGCAAGCCGCCGATGAGTCGGACACCCTTGATCTGCTGCACCTGTGGCGGGTGATCTGGTCGGCGAAGTGGAACATCGCCTGGCTGGTGCTGCTCAGTTGCGCGCTGGCCGTGGCGGCGCTGTCGTTCATCACGCCGCAGTACGTCGGCAGTGCGACACTGCTGATCAAGGACAAGACGCCGCCGGTGTTGAGTTTTCAGCAAGCCGCCGAATCCGGCGGCGCCACCACCACTGATTACTTGCAGACCCAGCAGGCGTTGCTGCAATCGCGGGAGCTGGCCGAGCGCGCCGTGCGCAAACTTGGCCTGACTACCAACCCGATCACCGATCCACGCCAGCAGGCGCAGAGTTGGTTCACCCCGCGCCAATGGCTGGCGGACCTCAATCGTGACCAGTGGCTGCCATGGCTGGATCTGCTGCCGCCGCCGAAGCCGCCAGCGACCGAAGAACAAGTGTTCAACGACGTCACGCAAAACCTGATGCTGCACACCAGCGTCAAATTCGTCGGCAAGAGTCAGTTGCTGGAAATCGAAGTCGAACTGCCCGACCCGGCACTCGCTGCGGCGGTGGCCAACGCCCTCGCCCAAGGCTTTATCGACAGCCAGCAGGACACCAGCCTCAAGTCTTCGCAAAACAACACCAGCTGGATGAACACCCGCCTGGTCGAGTTGCGCGACAACTTGCGCGTCGCCGAAAACAAGTTGCAGGCCTATCGCGAGGAACAGGGTCTGGTCGATGTCGACGGTGTCGCGACGATCAGTGCCAACGAGCTGCAAATGACCGGCAACCGCATGATCGATGCGCGCCGCGACCGTGCCGAAGCGGAGAGCCAGTTCCGTCAGGCGCAAGCCTTGAGCAACGGCGACATCAGTCGTTTGTCCAGCGTGCCGGCAGTGCTGAGCAACCCGCTGATTCAGCAGTTCCAGGCTGATCTGGCCAAGGCTCAGGCCAAAGTCGAAGAGTTGTCGGGCCGCTACGGGCCGAAGCACCCGGCGCTGATCTCCGCCCGATCCGAACAACGTACGGCGGCCAACAGCCTGCGCCTGCAAGTGCAGCAAGTGGTTGCCGGTATCGAGCGCCAGTATCAACTGGCAGTGGCCAGCGAAGACGCGTTGCGCAAATCCTTCAACAGCAACAAGGCGCAGATTCAGGACATTTCACGCAAGGAATTCCAGCTGCGCGAATTCCAGCGTGAAGTCGACAGCACCCGGGCGCTCTACGAAACCTTCGTCACCCGCCTCAAGGAAACCGCTGCCACTTCGGACATGGATTCGGCCAAGGCGCGCATCGTCGACCCGGCGATCGCACCGCTGGAAGCGAGCAAACCGCGCAAGAACCTGATTCTCGCGATTGTCGCGCTGGTCGCAGCGATCGTCGGCGTCGCCCTCGCCTTCCTCTTCGATACCCTGAGCAACACCTTCAAGACCGACGACACCGTCGAGAGCCTGCTCAATGTGCCGCTGCTCAGCGTCGTGCCGCTGGTGATGAAAAAGAGCCGGCGGCAGTTGGCGCGGCTGTTCGAGGACAACGACCACCCGCGTTTCTGCGAAACCATCCGCAACCTGCGTACCTGGCTGATGCTGCAAAACAACGAACGCCCAGCGCAGGTGGTGCTGGTCACGTCTTCGGTGTCCGGCGAAGGCAAGAGCACCATCGCCAACAATCTCGCTTCGTCGCTGGCGCCACTGGAACGGGTGCTGCTGATCGATGCCGACATGCGGCAGCCGACGCTGTCGCTGAACTTCGATTTTCCGCCGCAGAGCCCCGGCCTCGCCAACCTCATGGCCGGCAGCGCGCGGCTGGAAGACTGCATCCGCAGCGTCGGCAATCTCGACATGCTCCCGGCCGGCTGCCTGTCGCCATCGGCGCTGGACCCGTTCGAGGCACCGCGTTTGAAAGCCTCGAGCAGTTCGAGCAATGCCGTGGCCCCCGCGCAGGACTTGCTCAGTTCACCGCGCCTCGGTCGGCTGTTGCAGATTCTCAAGTCGCGCTACCGGCACATCATCATCGATTCGCCGCCGGCAGAAATCGTCAGCGACGCACTGTTGCTGGCCCAGCATTCCGATGCGGTGATCTACGTGGTCAAGGCGCAGAGCACGCCGGTCGGCCAGGTGCGCAAAAGCATCGCCGTGTTGCAGCAGAGTCAGGCGCCGGTGTTCGGCGTGGTGCTCAATCAGGTCGATCTGCGCAAGGCGCGCAAGTACGGCCATGGCCATTCCCGTTCTTTCTACGACTACGACTTCGCCCCGCGCTGATCCTTCGGGCCGTGCCGCCCGGCAACAGCACATCCTTCCCTGTTCGACGAATCGGAGATCGCGCCGATGACCTCGCAATATTCCGCGCAAATGGCACACCGTCGCGGCCTCACCTTCTGGGTGCAATGGCTGTGCGCAATGACCCTGGTCAACCTGTTGCTGATCGTGCTGGTGCACTGGCGCATCGGCGAGTTGCCCAGTGAGTACCGCTTGCTGATCATCCTCACCGTGCTTGGCTCGATGCCGGTCTACGGCCTGGTGCAGGTCTACCACAAGCGCCATGGTCTGCTGGTCGGGCTCGGACGTTTGCTCGCCGGCTGGCTGATTCTGCTCGGGCTGCTGATGAGCATCGCCTTCGTCACCCAGACCAGCGCGTTGTTCTCGCGGCAAGTGGTGATTGTCTGGGCCGTGTTCGGTTTTCTCGCCCAGGCGGCGACGTTTCTGCCCCTGCACCTTTTCGTGCGTCTTTACACCAAGATGATCAGCAACGAGCGCCGCGCGGTGATCATCGGCACCTGCCCGACCGCCCATGAACTGGCGCGCAAACTGCTCGACCCGGATCGCGCACTGCTGCTGGGTTTTGTCGCGGCGAAAGCCGACAGCGGCCCGGCGCCGAGCATCCTGCCGCTGCTCGGTGAGGTTGAGGACATTCGCGAAATCATTACGCGGTTGCAGGCGCGGCGCGTGTACATCGTGCTGCCGATGGCCGAGGCAGCGACCATCGAAGCGTTGTACATCAACCTGCTCGACATGAACGTCGACGTGGTGTGGATTCCGGATCTGGGCAGCATGGTCCTGCTCAATCATTCGATCTCCGAGATCGAACGGATGCCGGCGATTTACCTCAACGAAAGCCTGCTCACCTCGCATCCCGGCAGCCTGTTCTGCAAAGACCTGTTCGAACGCAGCGTCGCTGCGGTGGCGCTGATTCTGCTCAGCCCGCTGCTGCTCGGAGTAGCCATCGCGGTCAAGCTGACCTCGCCGGGACCGGTGCTGTTCAAGCAGAACCGCCATGGCTGCGACGGCGAAGTGATCCGCGTGTGGAAATTCCGTTCAATGCGCGTGCACGACGATCAGCAAGTACGTCAGGCCACCCGCGACGACGACCGCGTCACACCGCTGGGACGCTTTCTGCGGCGCAGCTCCATCGATGAGCTGCCGCAACTGTTCAACGTGCTGTTCGGCCACATGGCGCTGGTCGGCCCGCGCCCCCACGCGATCACCCACAACATCTATTACACCGGCAAGGTGCGCGCCTACATGGCGCGGCATCGGCTCAAGCCTGGCATCACTGGGCTGGCACAGATCACCGGGCATCGCGGCGAAACCGAGACCGTGGAAAAGATGCAGCGCCGGGTCGCCCAGGACCTCAATTACATCAATCAATGGTCGCTGTGGCTGGACATCAAGATCCTCCTGAAGACGCCCTTCACCCTGTTCTCGAAAAACATCTACTGACAGCGGCCAGCGTTCTGGCCCACCCGGCCACGCATGAGGTTTTCCCATGAATGTGAGTGTATTCGGTATCGGTTATGTCGGACTGGTCCAGGGCGCCGCGCTGGCCGAGGTCGGCCACAACGTGCTGTGTGTGGATGTTGACGCGGCCAAGGTGCAGGCCTTGAATGACGGCAGTCTGCCTATCTACGAGCCGGGTCTGAAAAGCCTGGTGCGGGACAATCATCACAGCGGTCGCCTGCAATTCGGCAGCGATCTGGCCGCTGCGGTAAAACACGGCGACGTGTTGCTGATCGCCGTCGGCACCCCGCCGGACGAGGACGGTTCGGCGGATCTCAAACATGTGCTCAGCGTCGCCCGCACCATCGGCGAGCACCTGCGCGGCGAGCAGATCATCGTCGACAAATCCACGGTGCCGGTGGGCACGGCGGATCGGGTGCGCGAATGCATCAGCGCCATCCTCGGCGAAAGCGGCCGTGGTGCACTGACCTTCGATGTGGTTTCCAATCCGGAATTTCTCAAGGAAGGCTGCGCGGTCGACGACTGCATGCGCCCCGACCGGATCATCATCGGCACCGACAGCCAGCGCGCCGAAGCGCTGATGCGCGAGCTGTACGAACCGTTCAATCGCAACCGCGAAAAAATCATCGTCATGGATGTGCGCAGCGCCGAGCTGACCAAGTACGCGGCCAACTGCATGCTCGCGACCAAGATCAGCTTCATGAACGAAATGGCCGGGCTCGCGGAAAAGCTCGGCGCCGACATCGAAATGGTCCGCCATGGCATCGGCTCGGATCCGCGCATCGGCTATCAGTTCATCTACCCCGGCATCGGTTATGGCGGCTCCTGTTTCCCCAAGGATGTGCGGGCGCTGATCCACGCCGCCCACGGCGTCGACATCGATGCGCGCCTGCTCCGCGCAGTCGAGTCACGCAACAACGAGCAGAAGAGCACGCTGTTCCACAAGATCGCTGAGCACTTCAACGGCGCGCTGGAGGGCAAAACCTTCGCGCTGTGGGGCCTGAGCTTCAAGCCCAACACCGACGACATGCGCGAAGCCCCCAGCCGCGTGTTGATGGAGGCGTTGTGGCGTGCCGGCGCCAATGTGCAGGCATTCGACCCGAAAGCCATGGAACAAGCCCAGCAGCTTTACGGCCCGCGCGATGACCTGACGCTGGCCGGGACCAAAGAGGCGGCGCTGAAAAATGCCGACGCGCTGGTGATCGTCACCGAGTGGCAAGCGTTTCGCGCACCAGACTTCGAACTGCTCGCCCGCCAGTTGAAAAATCCGCTGATCTTCGATGGCCGCAATCTGTTCGATCCGCAACGCCTCAGCGCACGCGGCTTCACCTACATCAGCGTCGGCCGGCCAATCTGCGCCGCCGAAACACAGGATCTCGCGTCATGATCCGCCTGGAATTGCTCGACCGTTATTCGCCGGCGCTGCTGGACTCCAACCGGGCCTTCTCCTTTCTCAACTTTGCCTCGATCGGCAGTTTCATCCGCCAGCCGCCGCCGTCGCTGGCGTATTTCTGCGACGGCATGCTGATGTCCGGGTTCATGTCGCGCATCACCGGGCGCGCGGTGCAGCGGGTCAGTTTCGATTTCACCTCGATTGCCGACCCGGTATTGCGCGAGTCAGAGCAGCGCGGCAAACGCGTCTACGTGGTCGGTGCGCGGCAGGCCGAGCTTGATCGTTTCGTTGACAAGCTCGGCACGCAGTACCCGCGCCTGCAATTGGTCGGCGCACACAACGGTTACTTCGACGCCGAACAAGGTGCGGCAATTCAAGCTGACATCCGCCGACAGCGCACCAACCTGCTGCTGGTCGGCCTTGGCGCCGGTCTGCAAGAGCGCTTTATCCTCGAAGCACTGCGCGGTGGTTTCAGCGGCGTGGCGTTCACCTGCGGCGGTTTCATTCGTCAGGAGGCCAATGCCAGCGAGCGTTACTACCCCGACGCGATCAATCGCCTGCACCTGCGCGCCTTTTACCGCATGTACCGCGAGCCGCACACGATCAAGCGTTACCTGCTCGACTACCCGAGCAATGCCCTGCGCCTGACCGAACTGATTCTGCGCCAGCAAGTGGCAATCAATGTCACTGCCCCATGAGGATTGTGCCGATGCATATTCTGTTCACGCTCAAGGATTACCAAACTGGCGGCGGCGTCGAGTGCGTGCAGCAACGCCTCGCCGAGCAGTTTCTGGCGGACGGTCGGCGGGTGAGCTTTTTCGTCATGAACGGCGACTCGCCCAACGTCGACGGCGCGCCGAGCATGGCCGGTGGCGGCAGTGGGCTCGCGGGCTGGCTGAAATCGATCGTGCTGCTGCGCCGCTTGATTCGCCGCGAAGGCGTGACGCACCTGATTGGCGCCAAGGAGCAGGCCAATCTCTGCACCTGGTTCGCCACGCTGGGCAGTCCCTGCAAAGTCATTTACACCCGCCACGCCGCGCTGGATTGCGCCGAGCAAAACACCGGGCGCGCCAGCCTGCGGCTGTTGTACGCGCTGTACCTGTGCGGCAGCGGCAAGGTGGTCGCGGTGTCCCACGGTCTGCGCCAGTCGCTTGCCGGGTTGATGCCGTGGGGGCGACCGCGTATTCGTTATTGCCCGAACGCAGTGATCAGCGAACAACTGATGCGTGCGGCACAAGCGCCGTTGCCCGGTGGTGTGCCCCATCATTACTGGCTGGGCATCGGCCGATTGGTGCACACCAAGGGCTTCGATCTGCTGCTCGACGCCTACGCGCTGGCGGCGCAACAACGCCCGCTGCCGTATCTGGTGATTGCCGGCGACGGCCCGTTGCGCACAGCGCTTGAAGCGCAGGCACAACGGCTGGGCATCGAACGCCTGGTGCATTTCACCGGGCATCTGCGCAATCCCTATCCGCTGATCCGTCATGCGCAGCTGTTGGTGCTCAGCTCTTTACACGAAGGCTTGCCGACGGTGCTGGTCGAGGCGCTGGCGCTGGGCACTCCGGTGATCTCCACCGATTGCGGCAGCGGGCCGCGCGAGTTGCTCGATGATGGGCGCCTCGGGCGTTTGGTCGGTGTCAATGATGTGCCGGCCCTGGCCGAGGCAATGCTCGACAGTCTGGCCAACCGCGAACCGGCAGCTCCAGCCCGACATTCGGTCAGCGAAGCGATCCTGCCCTATACCAGCCAGTACGCCGCCCAGGCCTATTACCAGGTGTGGAACCGATGAAAAAGCTGCTGATCATCCTCCAGGACCTCGGCGCCGGTGGCGCGGAGAAAATGATGGTGCGCCTCGCCGGTGCCTTGGTCGAGGCCGGCAACGAAGTCACGCTGCTGATGCTCACCGGTGCCGGCATCAATCAACCGGCGCTCGACCCACGGGTCAGGCAAGTGCTGCTCGACAGTCCGCGCAGCGCTGCCGCCGTGCCCGCGCTGATGCGCTTTTTGCGCAGCAACCGCTACGACGCGCAACTGGCGGTGCTCACTCATGTCAACGTCGTGGCGATTGCCGCCGCCGCGCTTTCCGGGACGCTGGCGCGGCTGCATGTCAGCGAGCGCAATGCCTTTTCGCGGGACAAGCACGTCAACCCGGCCCTGTCGATCAAGCTCGCCTACTGGCTGGCGCCGTGGCTGTACCGGCTGATTCCCAACCCGGTGATCTGCGTGTCGCAAGGCGTCGCCGAAGACCTGGTCGACACCACCATCGCCCGCCCGCGCGATGTGACCACCGCTGACAACCCGGTGCTCGACAACGATTTTCGTGACAAGCCCGCCGCCGCGCCCAGCCATCCCTGGCTGAAGGACAAAACCACCCCGGTGATCGTCGCCGTGGGTCGCCTGGCGCAGCAAAAGGGCTTCGACACTTTGATCGACGCCTTCGCCCGCCTGCCGCAAGGCGATGCGCGGCTGATCATCTTCGGCGAAGGCGCCTTGCGCGGCCAACTGCTGGCCCAGGCGGCAGCGCTCGGCGTCGCCGAGCGTTGCGATCTGCCCGGGTATGCCAGTGACCCCATCGCCGAAATCGCTCGGGCCGATTGCTTCGTCTTGTCGTCACGCTTCGAAGGCAGCCCAAACGCCCTGGTCGAAGCCCTGTCGACCGGCACGCCGGTCGTGGCGACCCGCTGCCCGTACGGCCCGCAGGAAATTCTCGCCGATGGCGCCGTCGCGCCCTTGGTCGAGGTTGACGATCCCGCCGCCCTCGCCGCCGCGATCAGTGCGCAAATGGCCACGCCGCGAGCCGTGCATCGCCAGCGCCGCATTGATGCTGCCGCGCGCTTTGTCAATGCTCGCGCGGTGCAGACCTACCTCAAGGCGTTACTCGGGAGGCGCTGAGATGAACCGCCTGCAAGTGCGTTATTCGACGCTGGCCGACGCCTTCACCCTGTTCGGTGTGCTGTTCTATACGCAAGTGATCGGCTTCTTTTTGCGCCTGGGCAATGTGAGCACGCTGGACGATGCCCAGCAGGACCTGGAAGGCAATCTGGCCAATCAGGTCTGCGGCTTGCTGACCTTACTGGTGCCGCTGTTTTTCTTCATCCGGCACAAGGTGTTCCTCAGCAAGAGTTTCTACCGGCAGAACCTGTTCTTGCTGTTGTTTCTCGGCTGCGTGGCGGCGTCGATCAGTTGGTCGAGCGAGCCGATGCTCAGCTTCAAGCGTTTCGTTGCGCTGCTCAGTGTGGTGTTCTTCGCCGGCTTTATTGCTTGGCGCTACAGCCTGGAACGCATTGCGTTTCTGTTCGGCGGTGTGATCGGTGCGGCGGCGTTGGTCGGGTTGATCTTTGCCGTGATTCGCCCGGACATCGCCTTTATTTCCGGCGGCATTCGTGACGGTGCGTTTCGCGGGGTGTTCGCGGAAAAGAATGCCGGTGCACGCCTGAACGCTATTGCGATCCTGTTGCTGCTGCCGATGATCCGCCAGCGCAACCCAATGGCCATGCTCTACGGCCTGTTCGCGCTAATTGCCATTGGCCTGGCGCAGTCAGCCACGGCGATTGCGCTGATCGTCGCCGGCACCGCCAGTTACGCCTACTTCATCACGCTGATCCGGCTGCGAATCAACCGCTCACTGCTGGCCTTCACCGCCGCTACGCTGGTGTTCTTCCTCTTGTGTGGGGTGCTTTACGCCAACTACGCCATGCTGCTGGAACTGGTCGGCCGCGACCCGTCACTCACTGACCGCACGCTGATCTGGGAGCTGTTGCAGCCGCTGATCGATGCGCAATTTCTCAAGGGCTACGGCTTCGGCGCGTTCTGGGCCAGTGCCGATGCCGATGCGTTTATCACGCGCTGGGGCTACATCGGCAATGCCCACAGCGGCTACGTCGAAACCCTGCTCAATGGCGGCCTGATTCAGTTGATCGCCCTGCTGCTGATGTTTGCCCAGACCCTGAGCAAGCGCTATCGCGCAATCACCGCAGATCAGTCCGCGCGCTATCAGGCCTGTGCGCTGGTGATCATCGGCCTGTTCGTCGTTACCAATTACGTCGCCTACGTGATCCCCAACTATCGCTCGGGTGAGTTCCTGATTTTCTGCGTGCTCAGCCTGACCTTCCGCCACCACCTCGTCGCCCGTCCGCAGCCGCTGCCAGCGGCGAATGCTCGGCCAATGCGCGGCACTTTCCGGGAACAACGCCCATGCTGAATGATCCCTACGCCGTCACCGTGTGCGTGGTGATTCCGCTGTACAACGCCGCCGCCAGCATCCAACGCACACTGGACTCGGTGTGCGCACAGACCCGCCTGCCGGACAAAGTCATTGTCGTCGATGATGGTTCCAGTGATGCCGGTCCAGAGATCGTCAAGCACTACGCCGCGCCCTTGCCCATCGTCCTGTTGCAGCAGCCCAACCAAGGCCCGGCCAGTGCGCGCAATCGCGGTGTGTTCAGCGCCGAAGAAACCTTTATCGCCTTCCTCGATGCCGATGACCGCTGGCATCCGGAGAAACTGCAAAAACAACTGGCGCTGCACGCGGAGTTGACTCGACAGGGACGCAAGGTCGGCTTGATCGATTGCTTTCAGATGAGTGAATTCAGTGATGGCAAACGTCAATTGGAAGATCGCTGCAAACACGGCGAGCACTTTGCCGATTTCATGCGCGAAAACATCATCAACGGCACCTCCGGCGTATTGGCCGTACGCGAGATCATCCTTTCCATCGGCGGCTTCGATCAGAGCCTGCGCTTTGCCGAGGATCGCCTGCTGTGGACGCGCATCGCCGAAATCAGCGAGATCCACAGCGTGCCGCAGATTTTGCACTGGCGCGCCGTCAATGCCGCCAATATCACTGCGCAACCGCACAAGTATTACCCGCACAAGCTGCGCTTCATTCAGTTGTACCTGGCGCGTTACGGCACGCGGCTGAACAAACAGCAACGGATCTATTTCGTCCTCGCCAACCACGCCGAATTTCTCAATGCGTTTTCCCGGCGCGGCGATCATCGCCGGGTCATCGAGGTGTTCCGGCAGATGCTCGGGCATTCGTGGCAGACGCTGTTGTTCTCCCGGGGCAAACCGACCCTGCGCTACCTCTACGCCTGCTTGAAAAGCCTGGGCAACAGCCGCTGAATTCCAGGGATCGCGCCATGGCCAACCGTCGCCTGATGACCCTCGTATGGATTTTCACCGAGAAGTTCGGCCTGATCTTTCTGTCGATGATTACCTTTGTCGTCTACGCGCATCTGCTGACGCCGACGGAGCTGGGCATCGGCACGCTGATCATCGCCGTGGTCGAAGTGGTCGGCATTCTATTCTCGTCGATGCTGGAAGACCCGCTGGTGCGCCTGCAACGTGTCGAGGACAAACACATCAGCAGCGTGTTCTGGTTTGCCGTGCTGGTCAGTCTGCTATCGATTGCGTTGATTTCGCTGGCGGTGGTGCTGTATACGCCGTCCACCGCGCTGCGCTGGATGACCGCCGTGGCCTCGGTAAAAATCCTCTTCACCCTGATGGCGCGGGTGTATGTGGCGCAGATGCGCCGCAGCGGCAATTTCAAGTTGCTGGCCTCGCGCACCTTGCTCGGCAAAGTCGCGGGCGGGGTTGGCGGTGTGGCTGTGGCGATGCTGGGTTTCGGCCCGTGGGCGGTGGTTGCCCAGGCGCTGATCATGGACGGCGTTTCCACACTGGTACTGATGCGCAGCGAGCGTCGGCGCATTCCCTTTCTTATCGACCGCCAGGTGCTGGGCGAACTGCTGCGCGCCGGCCTCCCGGTCTGTATCAACGTGATGAGTTCGCAAACCCTGCAACGCGGCGTCAACCTGATTCTCGGCCTGACTGCCGGGGCGCATGCGGTGGGCATGTTCAACCTGGCCATGCGCATCATCGACCTGCCGCGCTCGGCGATCTACAACGGCTTGATGAGCTACGCCTTGCCGGTGTTCGCCCGGCGCAGTACCGAACCGGCGCGGCTGATCGGGGTGATTGGCGATTCCACGGCGATCAGCGGCTTCGTGCTGACACCGCTGTTCTGCGGCATCGCCCTGACCGCCGAAGACATCATCCTGCTGATCTTCGGCGCGAAATGGGCCGATGCGATTCCTTTGCTGCAAGTGCTCGCCTGCACGGCGGCGCTGGGCAACCTGGCGCTGTATGCAACCACTGCGCTGGTGGCGGTCAATCGCACGCATTTGACCCTCAAGGCGGAAGTCGCCACCACCTTGCTCGCGCTGGTGCTGGTGTATCTGCTCGGCGCGAGCTACGGCGGCATGGCGGCGGCGCTGGCTTTGCTGCTGCGCATGCTGCTGATCACGCCGTTGCAGGTACGCGGCCTGCACGCCGCGATCGGTTACGACTGGCGCAGCTTCTTTCAGTCCAGTTACCGCAGCCTGTTCGCCTCGCTGCTGATGGTCGTCGTGGTGATGTGGACGTCGCGGCAAACGAGCCTGTCCGGCTACGCGCACCTGGCCGGCGATATTGCCATCGGCGCGCTGACCTATGCCTTGGCCTACAGCCTGCTGCACCCGCGCTGGCCGCAAGAATTCAAGTTGGTGTTTACCGCCCGCTGAGCTGAATTTCCTCGCAATGGAGCACGTCGTCATGCGCAAAACCACGTTGATCACGGGCGGTGCCGGCTACATCGGTTCGCACACGGCATTGCAACTGATCGAGTCCGGACACTCGGTACTGATCCTCGACAATCTGTGCAACAGCAGCCGCGAAGCAGTCGCACGGCTGGAGCTGTTGAGTCACTCGCACGTCGATTTCATCGAGGGCGATATCCGCGACGCCGCATTGCTGGACGAGATTTTCAGCACCTACGCAATTGATGCAGTGCTGCATTTCGCCGGGCTCAAAGCCGTTGCGCAGAGCGTACGCCGGCCGATGGATTACTACGCCAACAATGTGTTCGGCACACTGAACCTGTGTCAGGCGATGGCCCGCGCCCACGTGTTCAATCTGGTGTTCAGTTCCTCGGCAACGGTGTACGGCGAGCCGGCCCGCATGCCCATCGTCGAAGACCACGGCACCGGCAAACCGGCCAATCCCTACGGGCGTTCCAAGCTGATGATCGAAGAATTGCTCAGCGACCTTGCCCTCGCGGATGCGCGCTGGAACATCGCTGTGCTGCGTTACTTCAACCCGATCGGCGCGCACCAGAGCGGGCTGATCGGCGAAGCGCCCAACGGTCGGCCGAACAATCTGCTGCCGTGCCTGACCGAGGTTGCCAGCGGCCAGCGCGCTGCGTTGACTGTTTACGGCAACGACTATCCAACCGTCGACGGCACCTGTATTCGCGACTACATCCATGTGCTGGATCTGGCCGAAGGTCATCTCAAGGCCCTACAGGTTTTGCAGGACGATGAACATGGCCTGCACGTGTGGAATCTCGGCACCGGCAGCGGCTACAGCGTCTTGCAGATCATCAGCGCCTTCGAAGACGTCACCGGCCTGCGCATTCCCTACCGCTTCGCCCCGCGCCGCGCCGGTGATGTCGCCGAGTACCGCGCCGATGCGAGCAAGGCCGGACGCGAACTGGGCTGGCGCGCGCAACGCGAGCTCACGCAAATGCTCATCGACAGCTGGCGCTGGCAGACCAACAACCCCTGGGGCTACCGCCCGCAACCGGCGCCGCTGCTGGCGGTGGGCACGTAATAACGGAGCAAATCCACGTTAGGGACGACTCATGAACAGATCACCATGCTTGCTGTTGGTTTTGCTGCTGCTGAGCGCTGGCGCCAACGCCAATATTCCACGACCGGTGGCTGACGGACTGGTGCTGTGGCTGGACGGCAATGATCCGGCCTCGATGACGCTGGAGGGGCAAAATCAGGTCGTGCGCTGGCTGGATAAGTCCGGCAAGGGCAATGACGTGGTCGTCGACAATCGCGCGGCGACGACTTTGCCAACGCGCGTCGACAACGCCCTCAACGGCCACGGCGTGGTGCGCTTCAGCGGCACGGCGGCATTCATGGGCCAGGCGATCCACACAAGCAAAGGGCCGGTGACGGTGTTCGTTGTCTCGCGGCGCCTGCCCGAGCAAGCCGGCGGCAAGGCCTGGCAGCGCCTGTTCAGCTCGCGGCCGCAACTGGCGGATAACGATAACGTCGCACCGAATTTCGGCATCAGCGTGCAGCAGACCACCGCGTACGAGCCGGCGCTGGCGTTGCTGGAAACCAGTGACGTGCCGATCGGCCCGTTCGCGGTGGCGCGCAACGTGGTTGGCACCTCGGAAAACCTCCGCGGTGACATCGCCGAGGTACTGGTTTATGACCGCCCATTCAGCAGCCAGGAAGAACGCCGCAACGTGTTCGAGTATCTGGCGCAAAAGTGGGCGGTCGCCATTCCGCAACAGGTGGATGCGTGGACTCGCGTCGGCCCATTAGGCCCGACCCCGACGCACGTTACGCCCGACCTGCCGTTATCGGACCAGGCCAATGCCGGCGGTTGGAAACGCGATACACGGCTGTCCGACGAATTCAACGGCAGCGCCCTCGATGCCGAACGCTGGCACGTCAACAACGCCACCGGCACCGATTCCCTCGGGCGCAAACCGGCGCTGTTTTTGCCGGAGAACGCCAAGGTCGGCAGCGGCAATCTGAACATCACCTTCCGCAAGCAGACCTTGCCGGAAAAATACGTCGCACTGGGCTATAAGGATTACAGCTCGGCGATGGTGCGAACCAACGAACGGGGGATGTACGGCTATTACGAAGCCCGGGCGAAACCGATGAACTCTGCCGGTTCCAGTGCCTTCTGGCTGGCCTGGACGGGGCTGCCGGACAACGCCACGGAAATCGATATCTTCGAAATCGGCGGCAAGACCCGAAACGAAGCCTTTGATCGCCGGTACAACATGAACGCGCATGTCTGGGCCAGACCGCAGAATGATCAACACCTCAGCTCCGGCAGCACCTGGATCGCACCCTGGCGGCTGGCCAATACCTTTCATGTCTACGGCTTTGACTGGCAACCCGAGACTTTGCGCTGGTACGTCGACGGCGTACTGGTGCGAGAGGCGAAAAACAGCTACTGGCATTTCCCGATGCAAATCGTCTTCGACAGCGAAGCGATGTGGGACTGGTTCGGCGTGGTCGACGATGCTGATCTGCCGTCGGTGTTTCGCATCGATTACGTCAGGGTCTGGACCCGCTCAGCGCAATAAGGCAGCGCTCAGCGGTTACAGACCAGCGCCTGCATCTCCCCCCTGGCCTGCGTGCAGCTCCTGCGGCGTGCCGCCCCGCACGATCTCGCCTTCCTCCAGCGCCATCCCTCCCCCTCGATACCCGCAACCCCCGAAACCGCTCGGAAAGGTTGAAGCGCGCCAAGCCACCTGAGCGTTGCACACGGTCACTCATTCTCGTGACCGTGCGCATCGGCACAGGACAATCGTCCGGACTCGCCGCCGGCAATTCGTTCTGCCTGATCGATGCCACGTTTGAGCGCGTCCTCGACTTCCCATTCCACGCCGGGCAATTTCCTGATGCGTTCGTAAGCGCATTCGCCGGTCGCGGTGTAAACGCTGATGAACATTTCGACGTCGCCATCATCGGCTTCCCGTGCCCGTACCTCGATATGACAGCCGTTTTCAACTTCTTCGGTATGGCACTTTTCCGCCTTTTCCGTCGCCTTCCATTTGTTGTAGGTTTCGCCGCGTTTGAACATGTCGTACTCCTGAACTCAACTCGCTCACGTCAAAGATCTTTCCTTTGGCGGAATAATTCCACGGATTGCCAAGAGGCATTTTCAGCATAGCGCGTTGATTCGCGCCCGCCGTTTCGCTAGTTCAACCGTTCGTCAGCTTGCGTAACATTCTGTAAAACCAACGTCGCAATGCTCATTCAAAAAGTTCGTGACCCAGGCGAGCTCAAGTACAACTCGTTATTCAGCCCAGCGTAATTAGCCGGTACAGAAACGGGGTTTTCTGTCCATGGCCAAGTGTTGCCCGAAGAAAACAAGGATCGATATAAAGAACAGGAGCATGTATGAAGCGAACAATCAGCTATTGCCTGGTCTATCTCGCTACCAGCGTTCTGCTCGCCGGTTGCAATCTGGTGGTGTTCAACCCCAAGGGCGATGTTGCCCGCGATGAACGCGACCTGATCATTCTCGCCACGGGCCTGATGCTGTTGGTGGTGATCCCGGTCATCGTCATGACCTTCCTGTTCGCCTATCGCTACCGCGCGACCAACAAGAAGGCCCGTTATTCGCCGCGTTGGGCCAGTTCGCACAAGATCGAAGCGGTGGTCTGGGGCGTGCCGTTCCTGATTATTTGCGTACTCGGCTGGGTGACCTGGGAAACCACCCACGCACTCGATCCCTATCGCCCGTTGGACTCCGACGTGCCGCACCTCAATGTGCAAGTGGTGGCAACGGACTGGAAATGGCTGTTCATTTACCCCGATCTGGGTATCGCCTCGGTCAATGAACTGGCGATACCGGTGAATACGCCGGTAAGTTTTACCGTCACTTCCGACGCGGCCATGACTTCATTCTTTATTCCGGCACTGGGTGGGCAGATATATGCCATGGCCGGCATGCAGACCAAGTTGCATTTGATCGCCAATGAAATCGGCCAGTATCGCGGGATTGCTGCGAACTATAACGGCCGCGGTTTTTCCGACATGCACTTCAGCACCCTGGCACTCAGCGGCGCTGATTACGAGGCGTGGGTCAACAAAGTCAAAGCGGCGCCCGGGCAACTTGATCAAGCCAGTTATGCCGAGTTGGCCAAGCCTTCAGTGGCGCACAAGATCACTTATTACTCGGCTGTGCAGGAGCGACTGTTTCTCGACATCGTCGACAAGTACGAAGGAATGAACAAAGCACCGCGCAAGAAGGAAACCCAGGTGCAACGCAACAGCGACGATGTGCGCGTCAATCAACAACCGAGTCTGCTGGCCGAGGAGCGTTAAATCATGTTCGGGAAACTTTCATGGGACGCGGTTCCATTGCACGAGCCGATTGTCATGTACACCCTGGCTATCGTCGGCCTGATGGGTTTTGCCCTGGTCGGTACCGTCACCTGGAAGCGCAAGTGGGGCTACCTGTGGCGTGAGTGGTTCACTTCGGTCGACCACAAGAAAATCGGCTGTATGTACATCATCGTCGCGCTGGTCATGCTGCTACGTGGTTTCTCCGACGCGATCATGATGCGTACCCAGCAGGCCATGGCTTCGAGCGGCGGCCCGGGTTATCTGCCGCCGGAACACTACGACCAGATCTTCACTGCCCACGGCGTGATCATGATTTTCTTCATGGCGATGCCGTTCGTGGTCGGCCTGATGAACATCGTCGTGCCACTGCAGATCGGCGCCCGCGACGTCGCCTACCCGTTCCTCAATGCGCTGAGTTTCTGGCTGTTCGTCGTGGGCGCGGCACTAGTGAATATTTCCCTGGGCGTTGGTGAGTTTGCCCGCACCGGCTGGGTCGCCTACCCGCCCCTGTCCGAGCTTGGCTACAGCCCCGGGGTCGGGGTGGATTACTACATCTGGTCATTACAGATATCCGGCATAGGGACGCTGTTAACCGGGGTTAACTTCTTCGTGACCATCCTGAAGATGCGCACCGAAGGCATGACCCTGTTCAAGATGCCGGTGTTCACCTGGAACGCACTGTGCACCTCGATCCTGATTCTCGCTGCGTTCCCGATCCTTACCGCCACCCTGTTGATGCTGACCCTCGATCGTTATCTGGGCATGCACTTTTTCACCAACGAGGCCGGCGGCAACCCGATGATGTACGTCAACCTCATCTGGGCGTGGGGCCATCCGGAGGTGTACATCCTGATCCTCCCTGCGTTCGGGATCTTCTCGGAGATCGCCGCGACCTTCAGCAGCAAGCGCCTGTTCGGCTATGTCTCGCTGGTGTGGGCGACGATTGCGATCACGATCCTGTCGTTCATCGTCTGGCTGCACCACTTTTTCACCATGGGCGCGGGGGCCAACGTCAACGCGTTTTTCGGCATCATGACGATGATCATTGCAGTGCCGACCGGGGTGAAAATCTTCACTTGGCTGTTCACCATGTATCGCGGCCGCGTGCGCTTCGAAACGCCGATGCTGTGGACGCTGGGCTTTATCGTCACGTTCAGTATCGGCGGCATGACCGGCGTGCTGCTGGCGGTGCCCGGGGCCGACTTCCTGCTGCACAACAGCCTGTTCCTGATTGCCCACTTCCATAACGTGATCATCGGTGGCGCGGTGTTCGGCTACATGGCCGGGCTGACTTACTGGTTCCCCAAGGCGTTCGGCTTCCGCCTCAACGACCGCCTCGGGCGCATTGCGTTCTGGTGCTGGCTGGTCGGTTTCTACTTCGCGTTCATGCCGTCCTACGTGCTCGGTTTCATGGGCATGACCCGACGCCTGAACCATTTCGACAACCCGGCCTGGCAACCGTGGCTGCTGCTGGAACTGTTTGGCGTCGGCATCATTCTTTGTGGCGTGTCCGCGCAGGCGTTGCAGCTCTACGTGAGCATCCGCAACCGCGCGAAACTGCGCGACCTGACCGGCGACCCGTGGGACGGTCGCACCCTGGAATGGGCCACGGCCTCGCCGCCGCCGTTCTACAACTTCGCCGAGCAACCGAAAGTCAACGATCTCGACGCCTATTGGGGCATGAAAGAGCGCGGCGTCAGCACCCTCAGTCACACCGACTACCGCGCCATCCATATGCCGCGCAACACCTCCGCCGGCCTGGTAATCAGTGTCTTCGCGCTGATCTGCAGCTTCGCCCTGGTGTGGCATATCTGGTGGCTGGCGATCTTCGGCCTGGTCGCTTCGGTGGTGGCAATGATCGTGCGCAGCTATGACGAAGACATCGACTATTTCGTCCCGGCGCAGGAAGTGGCGCGGATTGAAAAAGCGCGTCTCAAAGACTTGGCGGAGGCTTGAACATGTCCAACATCGTTCTGGATAAAGACATCGCGCACAGCCATGAACATGGCCATGAAGACGCGGGCTCGATGCGCATTTTCGGTTTCTGGATCTACCTGATGACCGACTGCATCCTGTTTGCGACGCTGTTCGCAGGCTATGCCGTACTGCGTGACAGCGTGGCTGGCGGGCCTTCGACCGTCGACATTTTCGAACTGCCCTACGTCCTTGCCGAAACCGCGTTGCTGCTGTTGAGCAGCATCACATACGGCTACGCGATGCTGGCGATGAATCGCAATGACAAAGCCCATGTGCTGCGCTGGCTTGGCGTCACCTTCGTGCTGGGTTGCGGCTTCATCGCCATGGAAATCAACGAATTCCATCATCTGATCGCAGAAGGCTACGGGCCGGATCGCAGCGGTTTCCTCACCGCGTTCTTCACCCTCGTCGGCACCCACGGCGCCCACGTGCTCAGTGGTCTGGTGTGGATGGCGGTATTGATGCTGCAAGTAAGCAGCCGGGGCCTGACCAACACCAATACGACACGCTTGAGTTGCCTGAGTCTGTTCTGGCACTTCCTCGATGTGGTGTGGATCTGCGTATTTACCGTGGTTTATCTGCTGGGGGTGGTGTGACATGTATAACCAGAGCCCGATTCATAGCAGTGCCGGCACCAGCCATGGCACCAGTCGTTCGTACATGGTCGGTTTCATCATTTCGGTGATTCTGACCGTCATTCCCTTTGGCCTGGTCATGTACCCGACGTTGCCACGCAGCGTCACCGCCTGGGTGGTGGTTGCACTTGGCGTGGTGCAGGTCTTCGCCCACCTCAAATACTTCCTGCATCTGGACACCGCCAAGGAACAACGCTGGAACCTCAGAGCGCTGATCTTCTCGGTGGTGATCATTCTTCTGCTGGTTGGGCTTTCGCTATGGATCATGGACAGCATTCACCACAACATGCTGGCGCACTGAAGCAATGGCGACTGTCGCTGAATGTCGGGCTGGAACTGACCAAGCCCGGCATCATCGTCGGCAACCTGGCTTCGGTGTTCGGCGGCTATCTGCTTGCCGCCGGTGGCCGCCCGGTGTCCCTGGCGCATTTATTGGCCGCCCTGCTCGGCACCGCGCTGGTCATCGCTTGCGGTTGCGTGATCAACAACTGCGTCGACCGCGATATCGATCGGCGCATGGTGCGTACCTGTCATCGGGCCTTGGCGGTTCGCGCAGTCTCGCTGCTTGGCGCGTTGTGCTACGCGGCGGTGCTGGGTGTGATCGGCTTCGGTTTGCTGTGGGTCGGCACCACAGCATTGGCCTGCGCCATGGCGGCAGTCGGTCTGATCGTTTATGCGGGCGTTTATACCTGCCTGATGAAACGCCGTTCGCACTGGGGCACGCTGGTCGGCAGCCTGTCCGGGGCCATGCCGCCGGTGGTCGGTTATTGCGCCGTGACCGGCAGCTTCGATGCCACGGCGCTGATGCTGATCATGGTGTTTTGCTGCTGGCAGATGCCCCACTCCCACGCGATCACCGTCATGCGCCATGAAGACTTTCGTGCCGCCGGATTGCCGACGTTGACGCTCAGACAGGCACGACGCGAGATCAACCTGTACATGGTCGCGTTCCTGATCAGTGCGGCGATATTGGGCTGGGTGGCGGCTATCAATGTTTCTTATCCGCTGGTGGTGCTCGGGCTGGGCGGCTACTGGTTTTATCTGACGTTGCGACCGGTGCGAACCACCAATGCGAAAGTCTGGGCGCGGCGCATCTTCAGCGTGTCGATCCTGCTGGTCCTGGCGCTGAATCTTTCGTTGGCACTGAACGCCGTACTGCCCTCGCCCTCTGCGCTCTACCGCTCATCGGGCGTGGCGGAAAATCATCAAACGCAGGTGCGGGGCGGGTTATCAGAATCGGTAACGACTGCCTTTACAGACCACCTGGAGGAAACCCATGGCTAACGATCCTTCAACAATTGATTGCGCCTGCCCGGGCTGCACCTGCAAATGCAGCGGCGAGCAAACCTTCGAGCGTGACGGCAAGCAGTTTTGCAGTCAGGCCTGCGCGGATCTTCACCCGAAGGGCCAACCCTGCCCGTCCTCGGCCTGCCATTGCGAGCAGAACCTTGGGGCCGATGAGCGTAATGTCAGTGATTCGAAACTGGATCAGGCGGTCGAGGAAACCTTCCCTGCCAGCGATCCGATTTCACCGTGAGCCTCAATCGACGCAGCCTCAATCTGGTCGCGGCAGCCTTCGCGCTGACGGCTTTGTCCTATGGCCTCGCGCGCTTCGCCTACGGATTGCTGTTGCCGCAGATTCGTCAGGATCTGACGCTCAGCGTGACCGCGGCCGGCTGGATCGGAGGCAGTGCGTTTGCGGCTTATTGTGTGGGCATCGTTGCGACGTTTGCCTGCAACGGCAAAGTCAGTCCGCGCGGGTTGACGGTGATGGCCGGCGCCGCTGCGACGCTGGGCATGGGACTGGTGGTTGTCGCTTCGTCGGGGCTGACGTTGGGCTGCGGCGTGGCGCTGGCGGGATTGAGCACCGGTTTGACCTCGCCGCCATTGGCCAGCGCGGTAGCGGCGCGTCTTGATGATGCGGATCGCCCGCGGGCCAATGGTTTTATAAATGCCGGGACGGCGGCAGGAATCGTTTTTTCCGGTTTGGCGGCGATATTGGCGGCCGGGCAATGGCGCCAGCTGTATGCCCTGTTTGCCTTGATCGGCATCGGCGTCACGATCTGGCTCTGGTTTGCGGTACCGCGCCGGGTCGAGCGTGACGTCGCGCAGAACTTCTCGCTGGCAATGCTGCGTCGACCCGGCGTACTGCCTTTGTGCGCCAGCGCTTTCCTGATGGGCCTGGCGAGCACGGCGATCTGGACATTCGGTGCCGACATTCTGCGCAGCGAGGCTGGATTCTCAGATCAGTCGATAGCATGGGCGTGGATCGTCCTGGGTGCGGCGGGAATCAGCGGATGCATGACGGGCGTGTTCACCGGCCGATTCGGTGTCGTGCGTATTCAGCATCTGGCACTGGCTGGGATCGCCCTCGGGACATTGGGACTGTCGACCGCCTCGATATCAGCCGGGTCTGGCCTCGTCGCAATGTGCCTGTTTGGCGCGGCCTATATCGTTTCTTCAGGCGTTTATCTGCTGCAAGGCATCCGCCTGTTTCCGGATCGCCCGGACTTGGGGCTGGGCATTCCGTTTCTGCTTCTGGCTCTCGGTCAAACCGCTGGCACGCCGGTTTTCGGCGCTGTGCTGGAGGCTGCCGGCGTAATCGTTGCCCTTTGTGTTTTCGCGGCGGCCGCTTGCGCCGCCATGGTGCTGTGCCCAAGAGATGGTGAAAGTCCGCGCGGACAGATGTGCCAATCCACCGAAGGCTTGGGTCGCTAATGATTTTTATCGTCAGGAGTACAAACCATGGCCGTAAACATCAGCAATCTCACCCTGTCCACCCCGGTGGCCGTTTCGGCAACCAATCCGGTCGCACTTGAGCTCAACGGCGCCGAGGCCATTGCGCAGTTCCCCAGCATCGTCACGGTGCTACCGGATGGATCGCTGCAACTGTCCGCGCCGACCAAAGGCGCCTCGAGCAAGAGCACTCACCGCACCCGCTGCGAATGGAAAGAATCCTTTTACTGGTCGCTGGGCAGCGCCGCTGACCACCTCAACTATCAGGAAATGACCGTGACCAAGGTCAACTCTGCGCAGAAAGTCGTTATCTCGCAGATGCATGTGAAAAATGACGACGGCCCGGTCATCAAAGTGTTCTGGCAGAAAGGCAACATCACCATGGGCTTCCGCCAGAGTTTCAATCAGCCCACCCCGGTCAACACCACGGTGCTCAAGGGCGTACCGTTGGGGGCGAAGTTCAAGATCACCATTCGCGCCAACTCTGCCGGCGTGGCTCGAGTCACTGTCGACTACAACGGCGTTGTCGGCACATCAGGTGATTTGCAGCTCGACTCAACCTGGAATTCGCAGGTGTTCAATTTCCACGGCGGGGTCTACAACCAGATCGACTACACCGACGCCACGCCGCCAGAGGATGGCTCGATCTGCATCATCAGTGACTTGTTGATTTCGCATACTTAGGCGCTGAAACGAGCAAGGGCCTGCGGCAGCTTTCGCTGGCAGGCCCTTGTCAGAGCTGAGCTCGATGTTGGGTTTTCAGCCTCCTCTTCGACTTCGAAATTGCCTGCGTCCTAACGTCGCAGCCTTCGGCTATTGGCAAATCCTGCGCAAGCCGTAGAATCCCGCGCGCTCTTGCAGAGGTCCAGTCTGGTCATAGACAGGCCTTTCCAGGACTGGCCATGCCTCATTGACGTACGGCCGACGCCACCGCCCTGCCCGATCGGCAGACATTTGCACAACACCTGTTCCAGCCTGGCAACCGCATGCGCAGAGGCGCACGTTGCGCTGTACGATTTCTTGAGGTTTTTATGTCTCCGCGTTTGCTGGCCATGGCGCTGGCGCCCCTGCTCGGGCTGTTCATTATTGCTCTGGGCAATGGTTTTCTGTCTTCCCTGACCACCCTTCGCCTGGACGCCGCCGGCGCCTCGGCGACGATGATCGGAATTGTTTCGTCGGCTTATTTCATCGGCCTGACGCTGGGCGCGGTGTTCAACGACCGGCTGATTCTGCGCATCGGCCATATTCGTGCCTACGGCAGCTTCGCCTCGCTGATTGCCGTGACGATTCTGTTGCAGGGGCTGTTCTATGACACCTGGGGCTGGCTGGTCCTGCGCCTGATCAACGGCTGGGCCACGGTCGGTGTGTTCCTGGTGATCGAGAGCTGGCTGCTACTCGCCGGTGACGAGAAGATTCGCGGGCGCTTGCTCGCGCTGTACATGATCGTCCTGTATGGCGCTGGCGTTCTGGGCCAGGCGACGCTGGGGACCATCACCGGCATGAGCGATAGCGCGCCGTTCATGGTCGCCGGCATGCTTGCTGCGTTGTCGGTGCTGCCGATCGTGATCCTGCCGCGCGTCTCGCCGCTGCTCGATCAGGTCGAGCCGCTCAAGCCCCGGCAACTGCTGGGTGTGACGCCGACCGGGCTGGTCGGCTGTTTCGGTTCGGGCGTGACCATCGCGGCGATCTACACCTTGTTGCCGCTGTATCTGCAACGCAGAGGTCTGGACGTCGGTGAAGTCGGCAGCATGATGGCCTGGACGATTCTCGGCGCGATGCTGCTGCAGTATCCGGTCGGACGCTGGTCCGACCGCACCGATCGCTTGCAGGTGCTGACGCTGCTGACGGTGGCGTGCACCGCGTTATCTCTGGTGGTTGTGCTGCTGCCGCTGTCTTCGACAATGCTCGCGGCGATGCTGTTTCTGCTCGGTGGCGGTGTCTTCGCGCTGTACCCGGTGGCCGTCAGCCACGCGGCCGACCGCGCCCCGGCCGAAGCGCTGGTGCCGATGATTCAGGGTTTGCTGCTGATCAACTCGCTGGGCTCGGCCATCAGCCCGATGATGATCTCGCCGGTGATGAACTCGTTCGGCGCCAACGGCCTGTTCTGGGTTTTCGCAGTGGTCAATCTGAGCATGGTCAGCTTTTTCTTCTGGCGCCGCGGCAAACGCCCGGTGCCAGCCAACCCCGCCCCGTTCACGGCGGCGGCCACCTATTCGCCGACGGGTGCGGAGTTGCGGGTAACCGAGGATTTGCGCGTCGCCGCTGAGGAGCATCCGGCGATGATGGATGCGATCAGCGGAGAACTGGTGACGCAGCCACGGTGACCGCCGATCAGCAACTGCCCGGCGGGATGCCGTCCTTGTTGAAGTCCTTCAAGCGCTCGCGCTCTTCTTCGGTGGAATGCGCCGGGGTTGTTTGATCCGGTACTTCTTGCGGCACTTCGGTTTTTTCTTCAGTCATGGCTTTGCCCTCGTTGTCGATGCTATTTCGGCATCGGCGAGGGCTGGCAGTTCCGGATTTTCAGCTCCACCGCAGCCATGCGCTTGAGTGCGGCGAACATCCCCTTCGACGAACGGCGCAAGATGCTTGCCTCAAGAGCGGGCACGCTCAATCAACATCCTCTGCAACGTGTTGTCCTTCACCCAGTAATGGTGGAACAACCCCGCCAGCGCGTGCAGGCCGATCAGCCAGTAGCCGGCACTGCCAATCCATTCGTGCCAGTACTTCAGTTGTTTGGCCAGGTCCGGATCAATAGCCACCGGCGCCGGCACATGGAAACCGAAGTACGGAAACGGCTTATCGCCCGCCGCGAGCATGAGCCAGGCGAGTAGCGGTGTGACAATCATCAATCCATACAGCGCCAGGTGTGTCAGGTGCGCGATTGCGGTCTGCCACGCTGGCGGCTTGGGGATGATCGGCGGACGCGGAGTCAGGCGGCCGATCAGGCGAATCCACACCAAGGCGAAGATGCTGGCGCCAAACAGGCCATGCAGGCCCATCAGCATGCTGCGCCCCTCACTGCCCTTGGGCAGACAGCCCTTGATTTCGACGCACGCATACACCCCGACGAACAACGCCAGCATCAGCCAGTGCAGAATGATTGAGAGTTTTCCATAACGGATTACAGCGGTT
This sequence comes from Pseudomonas sp. Sample_11, assembly GCF_004307505.1. Taxonomy (NCBI): domain Bacteria; kingdom Pseudomonadati; phylum Pseudomonadota; class Gammaproteobacteria; order Pseudomonadales; family Pseudomonadaceae; genus Pseudomonas; species Pseudomonas sp. Sample_11. The sequence continues at coordinate 63,822 of NZ_RCOD01000080.1, read as the reverse complement.
TCGCGGATCATAGGAAACGCCTCGTGATTGTTGTGGAACGACGATCTTCTCGCTGGCCTACCGTGCTTGCCCAGCCTTAAGACAGTCTGAAGATTGGCGCTGCGCTTAACGGTTTTTCATCTTCAGACTTCGTTAAGAAATGGCTTGGATACTGCGCTCAAACCCATTGAGGGAGGCGCTCTGCCCATGCCCGAATTCGACTGGAACATCCCGCTGCCCTTGCGCTTCGGCGAGGCCGAATCGTTGCCGATGACGCTGAGAAACGCGTTGCCGGTGGACGAGTTGCGCGCGCCCTTCGAAGCCTTTATCCAGCAGCGTTTCCGCACCGCTCACGGTGCCGAAATCCGCCATTTCATGCCCGAGCTGTTCGGCATGCACAACAGCGACGGCCAGTTGTGCGCCGTGGCCGGGGTCCGTCGAGCGCATCAACAGGCACTGTTTCTCGAGCGCTATCTGGATGAACCGATCCAGTCGTTGATCAGTGCCGCCGCCGGTCGTGCAGTGGATCGCAAGGTCATTGTCGAAGTCGGCAACCTCGCCGCCAGCGATACCGGCAGTGCGCGCCTGAGCATCATCGCCATCACCTATCTGCTGGCCATGGGCGGCCTGGAATGGGTGACCTTCACCGGCAACATCGGGCTGGTCAACAGCTTCCATCGCCTCGGTTTGAAGCCCGTGACATTGTGCGCCGCTGATCCACAGCGACTGGGTGACGAGCGTCAACACTGGGGCAGTTATTACGAAAGCAAACCCTGGGTGCACGTCGGCAACATTCGCGCGGGATTTGTTCATCTGCGCAATATTGGCCTGTTCACTCGCCTGGGTTTGCCGACTTCCGTTGAAGGAGCCTGCCATGTCGCTTGAAATGCAGCGCTTCCAGGAAACCCTGCGCGACCATGCCCGGCGCAATGACAACGCCTCAGCCCTGTGGGGCGACACGCTGAGAATAGATTACGCCACGCTGTATGCCGAGGTGTTGTATCGCCAGGAGCGGCTGCGCGATGAGCAGGTGCAGGTGATCGCGCTGGCGCTGGACAACGGCGTCGACGCGATGCTTTGGGATCTGGCTGTGTTGTTCGAAGGCTTGACCTGCGTAACGCTGCCGCCGTTTTTCAGCGCCGCGCAGCGCGCCCATTGTCTGGAGCAGAGCCAGGCCGAACGGGTGATCGCCGAGCCGCAACTGCAAGCCGAGCTGCTGGCGGCGGGATATCAACAACGGGGTGAGTTCTGGTGTCGCTCGTTCAATGGCCCCAGTCGCATGCCGGCGGGCACCGCGAAACTCACGTTTACCTCCGGGACCACCGGCACGCCGAAAGGGGTGTGCCTGAGCGCCGACAGCTTCCTGCGCGTTGCCCGGGAGCTTGATCAGGCAAGCGCAGCCACTGGACCGGAGCACCATCTGGCGCTGTTGCCTTTGGCGATCCTGCTGGAGAACCTGGGCTGTTATGCCGCGCTGTACGCCGGTGCGGTGTTGAGCCTGCCAAGCCAGACAACCCTCGGCATTCAAGGCGCCAGCGGCATCGACGTTGCGCGCCTGCTCGGTTATCTGGCCAAGCGTGCGCCGGAGAGCCTGATACTCGTACCACAGCTTCTGCAAGTTCTGGTCAGCGCCGCTGAACAGAAGGCTTTCGATCCGCAAACCTTGCTCTTCGCCGCGGTCGGTGGCGCGCGGGTGTCAGCGGATCTGCTGCACCGCGCGCAACGGGTCGGGTTAGCGGTTTACGAGGGATACGGCTTGTCCGAATGCGCCTCGGTCGTATGCCTCAATCGCCCCGGCGCACGCCGTCCGGGCAGCGTCGGGCGCCCTCTGCCTCATATCGAGGTGCGGTTGGCCGAGGACGGGGAAGTGCTGATCAAGGGTTCGGTGTTGCTCGGTTATCTGGGGGAGCCGGCGTATACCGATCAATGGTGGCCGAGTGGCGATCTGGGCGAGTTCGATCCGGAAGGTTTTCTTTATCTCAAGGGCCGCAAAAAACACCAATTCGTCACCAGCTACGGGCGAAACGTCAACCCGGAATGGGTCGAGTCGGAACTGACCCAGCGCCGCCACATCGCTCAGGCGTTCGTCTATGGCGAGGCGATGCCGCACAACCACGCCCTGCTCTGGCCGCATCGTCCCGATTGCACCGACAGCGAAATGGCCGCCGCCGTCGCCGAAGCGAACGCGGCCCTGCCCGATTACGCCCAGGTGCACCAATGGACGCGCCTGGCGCAGCCCTTCACTGCGGCCAACGGCCTGCTCACCGCCAATGGCCGGCCGCGCCGTGACGCCATCATCGCGCAGTACCGCACGCAACTGACCGAATCCGCCACTTCCGAGGAATCCGCATAATGAGTTTTTTCGACACCCTGCAAGAAGCCACGCAACGGGAACGCCACGAGCTGTTCAACCTGCCGATCATCGTCGATGCGTTGCAAGGCAAGGTCAGCCTCGACAGCTATCGGGCGTTTCTTGCCCAGGCTTACTACCACGTGCGCCACACCGTGCCGCTGATGATGGCTTGCGGTGCACGCCTGCCGACACGCCTGGAATGGCTGCGCAAAGCGGTGTGCGAGTACATTGAAGATGAATACGGCCACGAGCAGTGGGTGCTCAACGACATTGCCGCCTGTGGTGGTGATCGCGACGCCGTGCGCGATGGTCAGCCGTCGTTATCGATCGAGCTGATGGTCAGTTTTCTCTACGATCTGATCGCCCGGGGCAATCCGGTGGGTCTGTTCGGCATGGTAAACGTGCTCGAAGGCACCAGCATTGCCCTGGCCACCCACGCGGCGGGGAGCATTCGCGATCGCCTGGCGCTGCCGGAAACGGCATTCAGCTATCTGAACTCCCACGGTTCGCTCGACATCGAGCACATGCAGACCTATCGGCGGTTGATGAATCAGCTGCAAGACCCTGACGATCAAGCGGCGGTCATTCATGCCTCGAAAGTCGTCTATCGCCTTTACGCCGACATGTTCCGTGGTCTGCCGCGGGACGCTGAGGTTCAACATGCAGCTGCATGAAGCCCGCGTGGTGCTGACAGGTGCCAGTGGCGGCATCGGCCTGGCCATCGCCAGTGCCTTGTGCGCCGCCGGTGCCAGGGTATTGGCCGTGGCGCGGCATCAGGAGGCGCCGTTGCCGCTGCTTGAGCGGTATCCGCAGAACCTGTGCTGGGTCGCCGCCGACCTGACCTTCCTCAGCGATCGGCGCAAAGTGTTGGCCGCCGCCGACGCCATCGGCGGCATCAACCTGCTGATCAACGCCGCCGGGGTCAATCACTTCGCCATGCTCGAACAGCTCGATGACGGTGACATCAACGCGATGCTGGCGGTGAACATCAGCGCGCCAATCTGCCTGACCAAAATGCTGTTGCCGCAGCTCAAGCAGGCTGACAGCGCGATGGTGGTCAACGTCGGCTCGACCTATGGCTCGATCGGTTACCCCGGTTACGCCAGTTATTGCGCGAGCAAATTTGCCCTGCGCGGATTCTCCGAGGCATTGCGCCGCGAGCTGGCCGACACGCGGGTCAGCGTGTTGTATGTCGCGCCCCGGGCCACCCGCACCTCGATGAACAGCGCCGCTGCGCAAGCCTTGAACGATGCCCTCAAGGCCAGCGTTGACGATCCGCAGACCGTGGCGTCGGCAGTGATGCATGCGATTGCCGGCGATCGTCGTGACCTGTACCTAGGCTGGCCGGAGCGGTTTTTCATCCGTTTGAACAGCTTACTGCCGCATCTGGTGGATCGCGGCTTGCGCAAGCAATTGCCACTGATCCGCCGTCTCAGTGAAAAACCTGATAACGAGGCTCCAACGCCATGAAAAAACTCTCCACATGCCTGCTGTTTGCCGCCCTCAGTCAAAGTGTCTGGGCGCTTGAGCCGGCTGATCAGCAACGTCTCACCGGCATCCAGCAGAACTGGGCGCACATTCAATACGAGGTCGCGGAAAAGCAGCGCGCCGCGGCGTTCGAGCAATTGGCCAGCGAAGCCAACGCGTTCACCACGCAACGTCCGAATGTGGCCGAAGCCTGGATCTGGAAAAGCATCGTCACCAGCAGTTGGGCCGGTGCCGAGGGCGGGCTCGGTGCCCTGGGCAAAGCCAAGGACGCCAAGGCGGATCTGGAAAAATCCCTGACGCTTGACCCCAAGGCCCTGCAAGGCTCGGCCTATACCAGCCTCGCTGCACTGTACGACCGCGTACCGGGCTGGCCGATCGGCTTCGGCGACAGCGACAAGGCCGAGCAATTGCTCAAACAAGCCCTGCAGCTCAACCCCGATGGCATCGACAGTCTGTACTTCTGGGGCGACCATCTCTACCGTCAGAAGCGCTACGCTGAAGCCAAGGCAGCGCTGATCAAGGCCAGACAAGCCGCACCTCGTGCGGGCCGCGAAAGTGCCGATGCCGGGCGTCGTAAAGAGATCGACACCTTGCTGGTGGACGTGAACAAGAAACTCGACTGAAAGGAGTGCGCGTGCGTTTATTACTGATCGAGGATGACGTGGCGCTGGGTGAAGGCATTTACCAGGCGTTGGGTCGCGAGGGTTACACGGTCGACTGGCTCAAAGATGGCAGCAGCGCCTTGCACGCGCTGCTCAGCGAAACGTTTGATGTCGCCGTGCTGGACCTCGGCCTGCCGCGCATGGATGGCCTCGAAGTGTTGCGCCGCCTGCGTGACAGCGGTTCGAACCTGCCGGTGTTGATTCTCACCGCTCGCGATGCCACCGAAGATCGCATTGCCGGACTCGACGCCGGTGCTGACGATTACCTGGTCAAACCCTTCGACCTCGCCGAACTCAAAGCCCGCCTGCGTGCCCTGTTGCGCCGCAGTGCCGGGCGCGCCCAGGCGCTGATCGAGCACGCCGGTATCAGCCTCAACCCCGGCACCCAGCAGGTCAGTTATCAAGGCCAACCGGTCGCGCTCACCCCCAAGGAATATCAGTTGCTGCACGAACTGCTGTCGCCGCCGGGGCGGGTGATGACTCGCGATCAATTGATCCAGTTGCTCTACGGCTGGAATGAAGAAGCGGAAAGCAACACCCTGGAAGTGCACATTCATCACCTGCGCAAGAAGTTCTCCACCGACCTGATCCGCACCATCCGCGGCGTGGGTTATCTGGTGGAGGAGCGTCGATGACCTCGATCCGCCGGCGCACGCTGACCCTGATCATCGGCCTGTTACTGGCCGGTCTGGCGGTACTCAGCCTCTTCAATGTGCATGACAGCAACCACGAAATCGCCGAGGTCTACGACGCGCAATTGGCGCAGAACGCACGCCTGTTGCAGGGCGTAATGCGTATGCCGATGGCGAGTACCGAGCACGCGCAGTTGTATCAGGCGTTCAATCAGGCTCTCGGCGAAGCCAAGCCCCGGGTTGACGGACATCCTTACGAAAGCAAAATCGCCTTTCAGGTGTGGAACCCGCAAGGCGAGGTGCTGGTACATACCGCCAGTGCGCCCTCCTTCACTGCGCCGCCGACGAAAACGGGCTTCAGCGACGTGGTCGATCTGAAAGGTCGGCAATGGCGAGCGTTCATGCTGGAAGACAAGCAGAACGGCCTGCGCATCTGGGTCGGCGAGCGCGACGATGTGCGCACCGACCTGGTCGACCGCATCGTACGCCACACGCTGTGGCCGAACATGCTCGGCAGCCTGATCCTCGCCGCGATGATCTGGCTGGCCATTGGCTGGGGGCTCAAGCCCCTGGCAGACATGGCGGCGACTCTGCGCGCCCGTCACAGTGGTTCACTTGAGCCGCTGCAACTGACGCCCCTGCCCAGTGAGCTGGAGCCAATGCAGGCAGCGCTCAACCGCATGCTCGCGCAGATTCAGGAGGTGCTCGGCCGGGAGCGTCGCTTTATCGCCGATGCCGCGCACGAAATGCGCACGCCGCTGGCGGTGCTGCGGGTGCATGCGCAAAATCTGCAAGAGGCCGGGACCGAAGAAGAGCGCCGTGAGTCACTTGAGTTTCTGATCTCCGGAGTCGACCGCACCAGCCGGCTGGTCAACCAACTGCTGACCATGGCGCGTCTTGAACCCAAACCCAACCCGCCGCCACTGCAACGCATTGATCTCAGCGAAACCGTACGCAACAGCCTGGTGCAATTGACACCATGGTTGCTGAGCAAACACCTTGAATTGATCTTCGAGGTCAGCGACCAACCTTTTCATGTCCTCGCCGACCCCGCCGCCATCGATATCGCGCTGAATAACCTGATCACCAACGCGGCGAATTTCTCTCCCGAGCACGGTGCGATCACCGTGCACCTGAGCAAGTCCGAGGGCTTCTGTCATTTGACGGTCGACGATCAAGGGCCGGGAATCGATGAATCAGCCAGAGAGCGATTGTTCGAGCGTTTCTACAGCCGTGGCACGGCGCATGGCGCCGGATTGGGGTTGACCATTGTCAACACCATCGCGATGCGACTGAACGGACGGATTGAACTGACAAACCGCGCAGAGGGAGGTTTGAGGGCGACGTTATCGATTCCGGCAGGGGAATAATCATCCGATTGATTCAGCTGTATGCCGCCGGCCCCAAATACCTGCTGCTCAGCGCTCTGCTCTACGCGCCTGGATCGTTGATTTACCTGGGCACGTTGATAACGCGCCAGGGCCAGCCGCTCAGCGGTCCGGAAACGGGTGTGTTGATCATTATCTGGACCGCCGCGATTTACGCTGGCCGGATGTTGTGGGCCGGAACGCTGACTTTGTAAGGTGCACCAGCGTTTGCGCTAGACCGCCAGTACGCTGCAGGGAACCTGGTACAGAATATGTTCGGTGGTACTTCCCAGCAGTTTTTCCAGCCCGTGACGTTGAACCCTGCCCATCACAATCACGTCCACATCGTGCTCTTCGGCAAACTCACTGATCGCCGCCACGGGATGTCCCTCCCTGCTATGCCTGTGTTCGGCCGTCACACCGAATTTCCTCGCCAAAGCGCTGTAATGCGCTTGCAGTTCCTGGCGCCGGGCATTCATCAGTTCCGAAACCGTCCAGTTGTTCACCACTTCATCCAGATAGTTTTGCGAGACGTCATAGGCATATAACAGGTGCAACTCTGCACCGAACTGAGTGGCGAAGGACGTGGCCTGTTCGACGATCCGGTCATTGAGAGCGCCCCCATCATCTTCGCTTGCAGCTACATCCACTGCCGCTACGACCTTGCGCGGCAGACCCGGACCAGCAGCGCCCAACAGGTAGACCGGCACCGGACAATCACGCAGCAGCTGCCAATCCAATGGGGTAAACAAAGCGCGTTTGAGTAAGGATTCGTGCTGCACTTCCTTGATCAGCAAGTCGGGCTGGTTCACGGTGACGTGATCGAGGATCTCCCGTTTCATGTCTTCGGACCAGCCAACCTCGGTCGTCACCCGCAAACCTTCGGCTCGCAGGCTGGCAGCCTGGCTTGCCAGCCACTCGTGATGGTCCTGCAAATAGGCCGCGCGGGCCCTTGCCCGATCCCCTTCCTCCAGCAGCGACAGGAAATCCCACCATTTGATCAACGCTGCGATGTGCAGCGACGCGCCGCTGGCTTTAGCCAGGGCGGCGGCCTGGCTAAAGCCGGGGAATGGCGCAGGGCCGGGTTGATGATCAGCAACAAGTGTTGATATTGGCTCATGTTTGTCTCCAGAGAGATGGACGTCTGCGCTCATGTCACACGCAGCTGACCCGGGCCGAAAGAATCAGACGACAACGTCAATCGAGGTTGCGCCATAGCCCGGCGACTTCCTTGATAAATGTCATATGCAAGGCCCCTGGTGCGCGTCCTCCCCCTGAAAAACCTGAATATCGAGGCTTGTCCACCACCCTTGCGCAAGCGCCTGGAAAACCGACAAAGCGGCGATGAAACTGGCGAGCGACATTGATCTGGATCAATCGCTGCGACGACAAACTGGATCGAAATAGAGTCATGACTCGGCTGCGCCCGCATCTCGGATCAGGGACAGTCACAAGCTGCTCGAACGCGTGAAAGTTACAGATGCGGCCACAGGGTGACAGGTCCGCAACCCACCCTCATTCTTGCTTTGCGAGGTTCACGATATGGTCATCAATGATCCAGCCATGACAACCGCCAATGTCCGCGACGCGATCGATGACAGTGGCGCACTGTTTCACGAAGCCGATCGGCTCAGCGAACGGGCCTATGCCGTCCTTGAAGAGCCGTTTTCTCCAGACACCATGCACAAGTTCACTGAAGCGAGGAAACGCGCCGATGAGAAATATCGGCACGCCTGGCAACAATGGCATTACGCACACGGCGGGCGCAATCACTGATTGATTACCCCCAACCGAATACCATCAACTGCTGCGATGACCGGTCAGGCTGTGGCAGGCATTGCCTTGACCATCATCAAACTGCAAGGAGCCCGGTTCATCAGGCATTCGGCCGTGCCGCCGATAAAGCCGTCCAGCGCTCGATGGTGACAGATGCCGAGCACCAGCAGGTCGAACGCGTTTTGCCGGGCGAAGTCTTCGATCACCCGGTACGGGACACCTGAGAGCAGGTGGCTATGCTGTTCATCGAGACCATAGCGCTCGGCCAGCGTATCGAAGGCTTCCTGCTGAGTGTCGTTGATCGCATCGCACAAGCTGTGGTCCAGGCTCAAGTTCGGCACGCTCATCGCCGCATCACCCACCACTGACCAATTGGCGACGTTCAACAAGTGCAACGATGCATCGCATTTCGACGCCAATGTCGATGCAGCGCCGAGTATCCGGTCGTTGAGCCCTTGGGTCAGATCCTCGAGATGCGACAGGTCAATGGCCGCCAGGATCTTCAAGGGTTTCGGATGCGCGGCCTCGGTGACCAGATGCACGCAGGCGGGACAATCTCGTACCAATAGCCAGTCCAATGGCGGATGAAACGTTTGATTGAGCGCTGAAACATGGTGAGCGTCCTTGATCACCAGATCGACATGAAAGTCATTGATGTACTCAAGCACATGCGCCGGGGTGGCCCTGGCCCAGACCACTTCGGTGCTGACTTGCACGCCAGCGCCACGTTGAAACAGGGCCTGCTGTTCCAGCCACTGGCGATGCATCTGCAAATAGCCTTCACGCGCTTGCGCCATGGCGTCGTGGTCGATCAGGCCGGCCAACGCCAGGGACTGGACATGATCGAACGCCACGATGTGCAGCAACGCGCCACTGGCCCGAGCAAGTGCCTGGGCGCGATCAAACGCCGGGGTGCGGGTCATTTCGGCAGGTGCGATCAACAGAATGCGTTTGAGCCTGAACATCACGAGTGTTTCCAGTCAGCGCCATCGGACGATTCTGCAACTCTGCCAACCGCCACGCTTGATATGCATCAAGTCTCCCCATTAACCCTGCAATACAAGAGCGGCGAAGAGCCCGACGCTTCTGTGAGTTCCCTCCCCGCCGTTCGTCCGTAATCACGCTGACACGCCAAACGAAAAGTACATGCGCTGCGAAGACTTCTATGCTTATCACACTCATTGGAGGCTGCTAATCAATGCTTGAAGCCCACTCGCCCCCGCCGATTCTCAAAACTGCCTGTTCCAACTGCAGTGTGGTCGAGTTATGCCTGCCGCTTGGTTTGACGGGCCCGGAGGTCGAGCGGCTCGACACGCTGATCGTGCAGCGATACAAGGTGAAGAAAGGTGCCGCTCTCTACCGGACCGGGGATCCGCTGCGCTCGCTGTACGCTGTTCGGATAGGTTCGTTCAAGACCAGCGTGGTCTCCGTCGATGGGCGCGAGCAAGTGACCGGTTTTCATATTCCCGGCGAAATGCTCGGGCTGGACGCCATCAGCATCGATCAACACGCGTGTACTGCGTATGCGCTGGAAGACAGCGAAGTCTGTCCTATTCACTTCGCACAGCTGGAAAAACTCGCGCAAAGCCTGCCATCCCTGCAGCACAACCTCAACAAATTGCTGAGCCGGGAAATCGTGCGCGATCACAGCATGTTGATGCTCATGGGCAACATGAACTCCGATGAGCGCCTGGCGGCTTTCCTGCTCAACCTCTCACAACGCCTCAGCTCCCGTGGCTATTCCTCGAAAGAGTTCGTGCTGAAAATGCGCCGCGAAGAAATCGGCTCCTACCTTGGGCTGCGTCTGGAAACCATTTGCCGCGGCATTGCCCACTTGCGCGATCAGGGTTTGGTGGAAATCACCGCACGCGACGTAAAAATCCGCAACATGGACGGCCTCAAGCAGATGGTGTCCGGCTGCAACCGCCAGCAGCATTGAGCCCGTCCATGAGTTCCTGCCATGCCTTCGCCATCCCTCGGGCAAGCCATATCGAAGCGATGGGCGCGCTGTTTCGATGCACTTGAAATCACCTGTCTTTCTAACCGTTGAACGTCGCTTGAAAAGCTGCGTACTGCCGATGCCGGCAAAACCTTGTGTGTTGGCTGAGCGGTGACGCGTTGCGCAAATCGAGGGAACTCCGATGGCCGACTCAAGCAAGAAAATGAGCCTCATGGGGCTCACCACACTGGTGACGGTGAACATGATGGGCTCAGGCATCATCATGTTGCCGACGAGCATGGCCCAACTCGGGGCTGTTTCATTGCTGTCATGGATCGTCACCGCTGTCGGCTCGATGGCTATCGCGTACTGCTTTTCCCAGTGCGGCATCTTCTGCCTGCGCTCAGGCGGGCTATCCGCCTACACCGAAGAGGCGCATGCAAAGTCAGGCTTTTTTCTGTGCTCTTACCTGTACTTCCTGTCGCTGGCCATCGCCAACGTGGCGGTGGCCATTTCGGCAGTGGGCTACATGACGTCGTTCATGCCCTGGCTGGGAAGCGGCGCCATTCCTTTATTCGTTGGAACGGTCGGCCTGCTCTGGCTGACCACCGTGGCGAATTTCGGCGGCCCAGGCATCACCGGCAGGATTGGCGCGGTTACGGTGTGGGGGGTGATCATTCCTGTAGCGGGCTTGAGCATCATCGGTTGGTTCTGGTTCAAACCGGAGCTGATCATCGCCGCCTGGAACCCGAATCAGCTACCGATATCCGAGGCCATCAGCAAAGCGATTCCCCTCACGCTCTGGGCGTTTCTCGGCATGGAGTCGGCAGCCCAGGCCTCAGATGCGGTGGAAAACCCCAAGCGCACCGTACCGCTGGCCTGTCTGTTCGGGACATTGGGCGCAGCGGTGGTCTATGTGCTATCGACGACGGTCATTCAGGGCATTATTTCCAACGCCGAACTGGCCAACTCATCTGCTCCTTTCGCGCTCGTTTATGCACACATGTTCAATCCCCTGGTCGGCAACATCATCATGGCGCTCGCGGTAATGGCCTGTGTCGGCTCGCTGCTGGGCTGGCAGTTCACGTTGGCGCAAACGGCCAAGGTGACCGCTGATCAGGGGATGTTTCCAAAACTGTTCTGCAAGGTCAGCGCACGCAACGCCCCCATCGTCGGGATGCTGGTCTGCGGCGTCCTGCAGACCTTGATGGCGCTGTCGACCATTTCGCCGAACGCAAGCGCGCAGTTTGGAAAACTCGTCAGCCTCGCGGCGGTGACCAACCTGATTCCCTACGTGACGGCAGCCACCGGCCTGCTGGTCATGATGTACAAAGCCAGAGTCAGCGCCGCCGTATACACGCGCAATACCCTGCTGTTAGTGGTTGCCGTGGCCTATTCCTTGTATGCGCTGTATGCCTGCGGCAAGGACGCGGTATTCGGCGGCATCCTGGTCCTGGTGTTCGGCTACCTGCTTTACGGTTTCCTTGCCAAACGTTTTGTCGATGCCCCTGCGCCTGTCGGCCCCCGGCCTGATAACCCTTGATCGAAGTCTTCGGTACAGCACAGAAATCTGAATTCGAGGAACCGCGCGCATGAACGTGAAACTGATCAGAGCCCACCACCTCCTGCTCGCCTGCGTCCTTGCGCTGCTACCGGTAGTGACCCATGGCAACACGCTGGAGCGCATCCGTGCCAGTCAAGCGATCACCCTTGGCTACGTGCCTGACTTCATGCCGTTCAGTGATCAGGCCGCCGATAAAGCCAGCGGCTATGCCATCGATCTCTGTCTGAAAATAGCCGAGAGGGTCAGGATCGATCTGAATCTGCCGGCGTTGAAAATCCAGTACCAGCCGGTCTCGCTCAATGACGAGATGAACGCCGTCAGTTCCGGCAGGATCGACATTCTTTGTACGCCGACCCCTCCCACGCTGGCGCGGCGCAGGGTCGTCAGCTACTCGGTGCCGATTTACACCGCTGGCCTCTCGGCTGTGGTGCGCCAGGATGCGTCCGAAACCTTGCTCAATGTGCTGAATGGCAAAGTGGCCCATACCGGGCCAACATGGCGAGCCACGGTGAACCGTGGTCTGGCCAACCAGACCTATGCCGCCATCGCCGGCGGGGTCACGGAGACGTGGATACAACAGCAGATGCGATTGCTGGGTGTGGTAGCCACGCTAGTCACGGTAGAGAACGCAGAAGCCGGTCTGAATCTGGTTGCCAATGGCAAAGCCGATGCCTTCTTCGCTGAACGCATGATGCTCAAACATCTGCTGACCAGAAATTATCCATCGGGCAACCTGGTGCTGCTGGAGCGGATTTTCGAGTACGCACCGACGGCGATGGCAGTGGATCGAGAGGATGAGGACTTTCGTCTGCTGGTCGACACTGCGCTGAGTGATATGTACCGATCCGGCGAAATTGAACAGGCGTTCGACAAACATCTGGGCGGCGCCAGCAGTGCCGCCAAAAAGCTCTTCAGGATCTATGCAATACCCTAGCGGGCCAGCGAACAGGCCGGCTCGCTACGCTGCGATCATGCTCACCGCACAGGCTCTTTCCTCACCGCCAGAATGCTCCCCGGCACCGAATACAAGGCGCGCTCAGTGGTGCTGCCGATCACGCGTTCGATGCCCACGCGATGAACCGTGCCCATCACCACCACGTCGGCCAGGTACTGCTCGACGAACTCATTGATGACCTGCACTGGATGGCCCATGACGAAGTGTCGACGCTCAGGTGGCACGCCGTGGCGATCGGCAAGGGCGACAAAAGCCTGATGCAGTGTCTGACGCAGTTCGTTCGCCAAATCTTCGTTCCAGCCACCATTGACCACTGGCGCTTCGCCGTTGAAGGCAGCGGACAAATCGTAGGCGCAGAGCAGGTGCAACGGCACGTCGCATTGCAACGCCAAAGCATTCGCCGACCGTATGATCACGTCGTTCAAGCCGCTGATTTGGGTATCCGGATCGAACGGGTCCACGGCTGCCACGACACGATGCGGCAACGCATAGCGAATCTGATTGACCAGATGCACGGGAATCGGACACTCACGCAGCAGGTGGCAATCGAGCGGCGTGATGAACACGCGCTTGAGCGCCGGTTCCAGTCGCACGTCCTTGATCAACAGGTCGGGCTTGAGCACATGGACGGTCTTGAGGATGTCCAGCAGCGGATGGCTGGAGAAGACCACGTCAACGGTGCCGTCCAGCCCCTGGTTGCTGAGCTGCTCGAGCTCATCGGCCACCCAGCGACGGTAGCGCCGCTGATAGCGCTGAGCATCCACGTCATCGATTTTTTCCTCCCACAGATGGGTGATCGGCACCGGCGAGACAAAGGCCCGCACATCCAGCGCCGCCCCGCTCGCCTTGGCCAGCGCGATGGCACGCAGCATCGCCGCCGATTGATGCAGCGTCTGGTCGGCGACCAGCAACAGACGTTCATATTGACCCATCACACACCTCCGCTCGGCACCGGCGCGGTGGGCCGGCAGGCTTCAAGACTGCGCCCGCTCGCCCTTGCCCGGCGTTGATTTACATCAAGCCCGGGTCAATGAAAGAGGCGTCTGATGTAGATCAGATGTCGCCGTGGGCAACCGCGTAGAAGGAAGGCAAGCGGACGCTTTTTCACCGTCCGCCAGCCTTTCGAACCGGATGGAGAATGACCATGCTCACCGTCAAAGACCACAACGATCAGGCCGTGGCCGCTTATGCGGCGGTCGCCGGACAATACTGGATTGAGGCGCTCAAGGACGGCCGCCATGTATTGATCCGGCCCCTCACGGAGAAGGATCGCCTGCGCGAATACGACTTCATCAAGCGCCTGTCGCCCGAATCCAGGCACATGCGTTTTCTCGCCCAGATCAGCGAACCCGGCACCGCTCTGCTAGACCAGTTGATGGACACCGATAACAAACAGCGCAGCGCCTTCATTGCACTGGTTCACGAGAACGGCAAGTTGATCGAAATCGGCATCAGCCGCTATGCCGGCACAGGCGCCCATCAATGCGAGTGCGCGGTGACGGTCGCCGATGAATGGCAGCACCTGGGCATGGGCACGTTGCTGATGGAGCATCTGATCAAGGCAGCCCGCCGCAACGGATTCCGCCAGATGTACTCAGTCGATGCCGCCAGTAACGCGGCGATGCGCGATCTGGCCAAAAGCCTGGGCTTCGAGACCCACAATGATCCGGACGACGCACGCCAGGTCATTCATCGTCTTGACCTGTAAATGAATCGCCCCGAGGTGAGTCGGCCAACGACGCACCTCGGGGCGATCGTGTTTCAGGATTGCAGTGTGGGTTGCGGCTTGATCGCCAGCACACTGCACGGTGCCCGATGCAGCAACTGTTCGGCGGTGGTGCCTAACAACTTGCTCAAGCCGTGGTGCTGCACTGTGCCCATGACAATGACGTCGATCTGCTTGTCGATGGCGAACTCGCAGATACTGCGCACCGGTGCGCCCTCGATGAAGTGCCGGCATGAGACCGGCACGCCGTGGCGCTCGGCCAAGGCCGTAAATGCCTCATGCTGCGCAGTGCCCAGTGCTTCATGAATCCCGGTGGCCAGCGGCAATGCGCCGAACCCCATGTCCGTGGCGTAAACCGCCGTCCAGTCGTAAACATGCACCACATCAAGACTGGCATCGCACTGCGCGGCGAGTTGGGCGGCGGCATCGATGATCTGATCGTTGAACACGCAGTCCTGCTCTTCGCTGCGCAAGACATCGACGATGGCCAGCACACGGCGTGGGCGCGGATGAGTGTCGTCGGTCACCAAATGCACCGGCACCGGGCAATCGCGTAACAGTTGCCAGTCCAGCGGGGTGTAGAAAATACGCTCCAGCACGGACTCGTGCTGCACATCCTTGATGATCAATAGCAACGGCATCTCGTTGATGAACTGCAGGATCTCGGCGAAGGGATCCTGGACCCACATCACTTCGCTGGTGACCATGATCTGATGCCTCGCCAGCAATGAAGCCTGCTCTGCGAGCCACTGCCGGTGAGTGCGCAGATAACCATCGCGGGCGAGGCGGATCTGCTCGGGGGCAAACAGCCCTGCCACGGCCAGCGCCTGCAAGTAGTCGAAGGCCACGATGTGCAGCGGCAACTGCATGGCCTGGGCCAGCGCAGCCGCGCGCTCGAACGCCGGCGTGCGCTCCATGGCTGAAGGAGCGATCAACAGTAAACGCGGAGTCTGTGACATGGGATACCTCGGCATGCGGCCAGCCAGGAGAAACAGACTTCAGGGTGAATGCTGTGGCCATTGGCAGCTTGATCTTTATCAGCAAGAGCACCGATCGCGCTCAAAACAGCACATTGCCCGCCCACATGGCCAAGGTCAGCAATACCTGGCCCGGGATCACGCAGGCAGCGAAACGCCTGCCGCCGCTGACCCACGCCACCACGCATTTGCTCACCGAGTTACTGCTGACGGCAATCAGCGCTGGCACCGCTATCGAGTCATAAGGCACCTGGCCCGCCTTGGCCAGGCTGGCGATGGACGCTGTGGCAGAGTGCGCATCGGCAAAGCCCGAAAGCATTGCGGTCAGCCACAAGCCTGCCTGACCAAAGTGGCTGAGCATGGCCGAGGAGACAAATGTGATGCCGGTAAGGGTCAGTGTCACGATGACCGCGAGTTTCAGATTGAACGCCCCTGCCGTGTCGACCGGCTTGCTGCGGCTCCCTCGCGTGGGGTCGGGGAACATCAGGCAGGCGCCGTACAACAACGTAGCGATCAAGCCGAAGAGCAGTGGCGCCCATACACTGTTCAGCAGATCCGCATCAACCATCGTCAGGATCAGGCCGATCTGTATCACCGTCGCGAGATTGGAAAAAATCGCCGCGGCGCTGAGGATGCGGATGTTGTCCGGTTCATGGGCAAGGCGTTGGCCCATGGTCGCGATCGTCACGGTACTGGAGGCGAAGCCGGATGCAATCGCGCTGATAACGTAGCCATAGCGCGAGCCCAGGGCGCGCACTGCAATGTGGCCGAACGCGCCGACCAGCATCAGCAACACCGTCACGGTACAAATGGTGCGCAGATTGATCGCGGCGTACGGGCCGATATACCGGTCCGGTGCCAAAGGCAGTATCACCAGCGCTGCGATCAGCAGGATCAGGCCATCACGCATTTCCGTTTCGGACAACTGGCTGTTGGCAAAGTGATGCAGCGCCTGGCGATACGCCAGAAGGCCCGCGATCACCACGCCAAGGGCAATGGCCAGCGCCGGCGCGGTTGCGCACAACGCGCCCAGGACCAGCACCGCGATCAACGCCACCTCGCTGGTCAGCCCAGGGTCGTCGCTTTGACTACGCCAGTACGCAACACTGGTCAGCAACGTGACACAGCCGGCGATGATCCCCAGCAGCAGGCCACCGCCGACCTGTAGCGCGACATACCCCAACAGCGCGGTAATGGCGAACGTGCGCAAGCCGGCGCAGTGTCGCGCATCGCCAGTGCCCTTGTGCCGTTCACGCTCAAGACCGATGAGCATGCCGATCCCCAGCGCCGCAGCGGCGCCGGACAGATCAAAAACCTCATTCATGATGGGTAGCGTCCCGCAGGATTTGCGCACCCTGCTGCACTCGGTTTATGGCGAGCATTCAACGCTTGCGCTGATGCGGCGAGCCGTTACCGGCCTTGCTGGCAACGGCTGGGCAAACGCATTCGGCCACTCGTGAGGGGCGTTGATACGGGCCTCAAGCACCTCGACAAATTCCTGCGCAGCCTTGAGGCTCATGAAGCCTACATCCCAGTCATCCATGTGCACGACCCAGCCATGGGGAGCGTGTTTTTCAGTGATCTTGATGTTCATGGAAACCCCGGTTTCAGCGGCACGCCAAGGTGCTTTCAAGGAGTGATTGCGACTTTCATGACTCCGTCGCGTTGATGAGCGAACAACTCATACGCCTGCTCGATGTCGTCCAGTCTGAAACGGTGAGTCACCAGCGGTGACAGATCGACGGCGCCGCTCTGCACCACGGCCATCAGTCGACGCATGCGTTCCTTGCCGCCCGGGCACAGAGTGGAAACGATGCTGTAATCGCCCAATCCGGCGGCAAACGCCCCGAGCGGGATGTGCAGATCGCTGGAATACACCCCGAGGCTGGACAAACGCCCGCCCGGGCGCAGCACCCGCAATGCCGACTCGAACGTGCCTTGGGTGCCCAGCGCTTCGATGGACACATCCACGCCACGGCCATCGGTCAATGCCATGATCTGTTCCACCACATTGCCGTCCTTGAAATTGACGGTATGAGTCGCCCCCAGTCGGTGCGCCATGGCCATGCGTTCGGCCACCGCGTCGACACCGATAATCGTGGTGGCGCCCTTCAGACGTGCTCCGGCCACGGCGCAGAGCCCGATCGGGCCCAATGCAAATACCGCGACAGCGTCGCCGATGGCGATCTCGCCGCGCTCGGCCCCCGAGAACCCGGTGGACATGATGTCCGGGCACATCAGCACCTGTTCATCGCTCAATTCATCGGGGATCGGGCACAGGTTGGCCTGTGCATCCGGCACCAACACGTACTCGGCCTGGCAACCGTCGATCGTGTTGCCAAACTTCCAGCCGCCGATGGCCTTGAAGCCGTGCCGGGTGTCGGGGCCGTCCTGCGAGCCGCAGCCACACAGGCACGCGTAACTGTGCCCGCTGGGGGTGATGGCCCCGGCGATCACCCGCTGCCCTTCGACAAAACCGAGTACTTGCGAGCCCAATCGCTCAATAATGCCGACCGGTTCGTGGCCGATGGTCAGTCCTCTCGCCACTGGGTATTCGCCGCGCAGGATATGCACGTCGGTGCCGCAAATGGTGGTGGTGGTCACGCGGATCAACGCATCCAGCGGCCCGACCTCGGGTATCGGCTTGTCATCGAGCACGATGCGGTTTTTTTCAACGAATATTGCGGCTTTCATGGTGGCCATGATGGCTTTACCTCCGCCGACAGGTGAGTGCAGAGCAGAGCTTGAGCCGCGGCGGCAGGGTCGTAGTTGATAATGGTCAACTATCCGAGGATCAGTGGTCTTGCTCGACCGTACATCCGCTCACGACCACGCGCTGATGTCTGGTTGATAAATATCAACCCCGCCCTGCTGGCTCGCTCCAGGATAAGCGCATGCCCCACTACTCACTGTTTCCAGGCATGCAGCGCAATGCCTGGGTGACTACCCTCGGGAGTTCTGTCATGTCTGAGCAATCGCGTTTCATGCTGGTCGTGTCGCCGCTGATGAAAAACAGTCCGGCGTTCGACCGCGCCGCCGCACTGGCCAAAGCGTCGGATGCCGCACTGCATATTGTCGCGTTTGATTATCTGGAGGGCCTGGCGACCGCAGGAATGGTCAACGAGCAAGCCCTGGAGCAGATGCGCCTGGGCTATGTCGAACGCCATCATCAATGGCTCGAAGACCAGGCCCGGCCGCTGCGCAAGATCGGGGTGACCGTCACCACCGAGGTCGTCTGGGTGGACAATCCTTTGAAGGAAATCCTCATTCATTTGAAGGAACAGCCGATGGCTGTCCTTATAAAGGCTCTGGAGCACGAATCAGTTTTGTCGCGACTGATGTTCACCCCGCTGGACATCCATCTGTTGCGCGAATGCCCGGTGCCGCTGCATTTTGTCAGCCAGGTTCAAAACGCTCTGCCACGCCGAATCGTCGCGGCGGTCGACCCCTTCCATCGTGAGGGCCAATACCAGGGCCTCAACGATCGGATCCTGCGCGAAGCAGCAAGACTGGCCAGTGTCTGCAATGGCAGCCTGGACGTGATTTATGCCCACGACCTGTCATCGATCAGCGCTGCCGAGTTCGGCTTCAATAACGCGTCCGCGATCTTTTCTTCCAGCGCAGCCAAGAAACTGTTCGATGCCCAAGGCGAAGCCTTCCAGGCGTTGGCTGAACGTAACAACATTCCGGCAGAGAACCAGCACATGATTGTGGGCGATCCCGCCAAGGTGCTTTCCAGCTATGCCGATGCTTACGACATCGATGTGATCGTAATGGGCCGCGTCACCCATCGAGGAATCGCCCGACTGGTTGGCAGTACGGTCGAGCATCTGTTGTACAAAATGCCTTGTAGTGTGTGGGTGGTGGCGCCGGAAACGCTTACTCGCTGATGGATGCAGTCGACGCTGAAGAAAGGAGTGGATTTCCAGGCACCAGACGGTGACGGAATGGCCAGTCAGGAGCGTGGAAAACATTTCCACCGCACAAAAAATAAGGCTTGCATGACATATGTCATGCAAGCCCTTGATATTTATGGTGCCCGAAGCCGGAATCGAACCGGCACGCCCTTACGAGCGGGGGATTTTAAGTCCGTAATTTTTTTCTTTTAAATCATCCGCTTAGGGACATGATTTTTCCGCATCGCACACATTTCTTATCCGTTCCAAGACAGCAAAATCAGTACCTCAAAATAAATTGCGGAAAGAAACCGGGCTGTAGAGAGGCCTGGCCGTCACCGTGCGCCGGTCGACTGGATCTCAGATCAGTTGAGCCATACTCATGGAAAGATGATCAGTCAGCAGTACGGAGCGTGGACCAAGGACGACGGACCGGACGTGGTAGATAGGCTACAGATCGACATGAATCTATCACTGGTAACTGTCGCCCCATCTAGCTAGGCAGAAAGGATCGGTGGACCCAGCTTACAGCGGCCCGGTTTCCGAGGTGGCAAGAAAGGGTCCCCACGCCTGGGCTAGGTGTAGGGGCCATTGAACATAGGCAGGAATTCCACCTGTCAGTCTTCAAGGGCCGCTATCGGCCCAGAGTGTGTAAAAACGCGCTGATGCACTGTCGGCGCGCAGCGCTGACGGTTGTTAGTTGAGTAATTGCTCACAACAAGTCCTGCGGATCATCACGAGGGTCTGGGAGCCCCTCGCGCCGCTTCTACCTTGCTGGGTGGCCAAAATACAGACCTCTTCAGGCCGACAGCGCCTTCATTAAACTGCTGGTACCGAGAATTTTCATGATTCGTTTCAAGTTGTAGGCGAGGACGTTCAAGCTCATCTCCGCACTTACTCCGTTCAGCTTTCGTGTCAGGAAATGTGTGGCGCCCATCCATTGTTTGAGTGTCCCGAAGGGATGCTCGACCGTACGCTTGCGGACTCGCATCATGTCCGGCGCGTTGCTCAGCCGAAGCTGCATCTCCTCCAATACGTCTTCATGCTCCCATCGCCGAACTCGTCGTTGCTTGCTCGGTGTGCACTTCGATTTCAGCACGCATCCCTGGCAATTAGAACTCCAGTAACGGTGCAGCGTCAGGCCTTTTTCAACGCTGGAAAAGCGCCAGATCAACGCCTCTCCAGCGGGACAGATGTATTCGTTTTTTGCCGCGTCATAGATGAAGGCATCGTTATTGAAACGTCCGTCAGCCTTGGCTCCAGAGGTCATCGGTTTGGGCACATAGGCGGTGATGCCTGCATCGTGACAAGCCAGGATTTGTTCGCTTTTGAAGTAACCTCGGTCAGCCACTACCGACAACGTATCTGACGCCATCGCCTCGCGGGCCTGCTTGGCCATCGAGCTGAGTAGATCGCGGTCGGAACCGACGTTGGTCACCTCATGCGCAACGATCAAATGGTGCTGGGTATCGACCGCTGTCTGCACGTTCTAACCGACGATTCCAGTGCCGCGCGTCATCATGGAACGGGCGTCTGGATCGGTCAGTGAGACCTGTTTATCCGGTGATTCGTTGAGCTGAGTTTCAATGACCTGCAACTCTTTCATCTGAGCTTTGAGTTTGTCGATTTTCTCTTGCAGACGAGCAGCCTTGGGCTGAGCGACCGAGGGTTCTTGCCGATCGGTTTCGTCGAGCGCAGTCAGGTACCGATTGATAATTGATTCAATTTCTTCCATCCGCCGTTTCAGCTTGGCGCTGGTGAAATTGCGGTCGCGGTTATTGACGGCCTTGAATTTACTGCCGTCGATGGCGACCAGATTTTCTTCGAACAGTCCTAGCTGCTGGCACAGCACCACGAACTGGCGGCAGACACCTCGGATGGCCTTGCTGTTGTCTTTTCGGAAGTTGGCGATGGTCTTGAAATCGGGCATCAAACGTCCAGTCAGCCACATCAGCTCGACGTTGCGTTGGGCTTCTCGTTCAAGACGCCGACTCGATGGAATGCGGTTCAGATAGCCGTAGATGTAGATTTTCAGCAGGATCGCGGGATGGTAAGCCGGCCGGCCAGTATCAGCCGGTATGGCGCCTTCGAAACCCAGTTTGACCAGGTCGAGTTCGTCGACAAAGACGTCGACTACGCGCACCGGATTGGCATCCGTGACGTAATCGTCGAGGCTCGCGGGAAGGAAGGTTTCTTGGCCTCGATGTTCACCTTGGATAAAGCGCTTCATGGGCGATCCCTGCGATGAAATCCTCAGAAATCATAGCAGGGCTAAGAGCGGTGTTCTGTTCAGATATTGATGCGTTTTTCAACCGCCTGTAGTTGCCTTACCGGGTCCCAACCACTCGGCGACGCTTGAGCTTTGCTCCACCAAAGCATTCCTTTAGAGATCCATAATTTCCGCAAATCAGCATGAGCAGATGTTGCGTCATCATAGCCAAACTGCGTACCGCAGGACGGGCACATGCCAAAAGAAGAGCAGCCAACCTCATCGTATGGAGGCTCTTCAAGCCCGGGGTATCCACAAACCGGACAAAGATATGAAACGTTGCTTGCAATCATCCAACCCCCAGATTTCTAGCATCTAGCCCACGTTTTCGGCGTACCTGCTGATTTCCGGAATCTTATACTGAATCTGAGCAACTGATGTCTGACCTGGGCTGAGTAGGAAAAAACATTAGAGTGGAAGCCGCTAACAAGCGGTTTTGACACACTCTGAGCCAAAAGCGGACCTAGATGAGCCATGCATATGGCAAAGTGGTCACCGCTGCAGGCTTGCCATGTTCGTCTTTCCTTCAAGGCAAGCTGGGCGTGACGGCACTGGCCAGCTGAGAATTTCATTGATAAAAGGTGGGCAACTATGTGGAGAATGTACTTAATCAAGGGCCCGAGTTGATCACGTCAATTAGAGGTAAAGTTAGCGCAGAAAATAGAGGCCGAGAGCACGATCCGCACCGGATAGGTGTCTCCTCGACCTCAATGCGTTTCTAACGCCTACCGCAAGGTATACCCCCCATCTACCACAACATCTTGGCCGTAAATGCCACGTGCTCGCTCTGATAGAAGGAACAGAATCACATCTGCCACCGCTTCCGGCTCAAGGAACTTACCCTCTAGTAAGCGCTGGTTGACCGTTTCCGCGACTGAGGACAACGTCGCATTATCCAACCCTAGTGATCGCCAGATCGGCGTAGCTGTTGGCCCTGGCGATACGACGTTCACTCTAACTCCGGCCTCAGCCTGTTCGACGGCTAAGGTTCGAGCATGCGCTGTCAGTGCTGTTTTCGACGCAATGTAGCCAGCCAAGCCTGGGAAGGCCAAAGCGGAAAGAAAAGTCCCCACAAATACAACCGAAGCGGGTCTCGCCAATTGGGCTCGCAAAGCTGAAAGCGTGTTAAGCGCACCTGCTCCGTTGATGGCCCAATTTCGCTCGAATCCCTCACTCGCCAAGCTGTCTTCAAATACAGCGACTCCTGCATTCGGTACTAGAAAATCTACAGGCCCGATTCTGGAGACGCAGTGTGCAAGCTTCTCAAGATCCGAACTTACCGTAACATCGCCACTGACAATATGGAGGCGATCACCATGAACGTCTTTGAGTGCAGCCAGGCCGCCCCGGCCACGGGACATCGCCACTACCGTCGCTTCATAGCTTAGTAATCGTTGAACGACTGCCAGTCCGATGCCTGAACTTGCTCCGGTTACCACAGCGACACGATTGTCGAACTCACTTTTCATGTTTCAGCTCCTTGGGTATTAAACCATTTACCCATCACTGACACATTTCATGCCAACCTCAAACGTCATAAAAATCAGGGTGCTGAAGCTATACCGAGTCAATTTGACCATTATTCGTTTTTGTCGAAATGACGACAAAAAGGTTTTTTTGACACGCACCAATGGCTGTGTTCTCAAGTGCGTTATAGGACTGAAAATCCGGTCGCATCGAATTTCTTTGAGAGGAAAATGCCACTCCACTCTTCGTAAACACGCCCGAGTTGCTCTGCGAACTGCGGATTGACCGCCCACCGCCCCACTCTCTTGCGATCTGTTTCGGCGTTGTCGACCGGCGAGAGGAATCAGTCTTCACAAAGGCGCTGCACCTGTTATCCACCCCAGAACTATCGCGCATCGCAACTCAGTTGCCGCTTACTGTGCCAGTTTATACACCGGCTTTGGGTCGCCTTCCGCCGGGTTCACGGACAACCGGCTTGGCAACATCGGCGAACGGCAAATCGCGAATCAGAACTGTATGGCTTAGTTGAAAGGTCTTTTCTTGGCCCTGTCTGACTAGACCACGCGTGGCTACTGTGGGCTCCAACAACCCTAAACCCGCTGCGAGTGACCGCCATGAACAATCGTCTTGATTACTTCAAACAGTCGCCTCAGGCTTCCAATAAGCTGGTGGAGCTGACGATGCAACTGAGTAAGAAGCCGCTACTGGCTGACCTGGCCCACCTCATAATGCTGCGGGCGTCTCAATTGAATGGCTGCGCGTTCTGCGTGGATATGCACGTGAAGGAAGCCAAGATCCATGGCGAGCGCGAATTGCGCCTCCATCACATTGCGGTCTGGCGTGAATCGCAACTGTTCTCGCCAATAGAGCGCGCGGCGCTCGCCTGGACAGAAGCCCTGACCCAACTGCCATCCCATGGTGTACCTGAAAGCCTCTACGCGGATGTGCGTGAGCAGTTTTCCGAACAGGATCTGTCGGATTTGTCGTTCCTGATTGTCGCCATCAACGGTTGGAATCGCCTCAATGTGGCCTTTCAGGCAGTCCCTGGTTCGTCGGATGAGGTGTTCGGCCTGACCAAAGCCAACCTCAACTGAGCGCACGGTTTATAAACGCGCCAAGCTGCTCGCCCTGAGCAGCGCAGGCGCAGTTGGTGAAGCTCAGCAGCAGCCCAGATTGACGCCGCGACGAAACACTCCATCGCGACAAGGGTTGCACGGCGATGCCTTTGGCCAGCAGCTGCTCAGCCAGGGAGGTGTCGATTACTCCCTCCGGCAAACGGAGTACCAGGTGCATCCCCCCTGGCGAGCGCTCCACCAGCAGTCCATTGGGTAAACTCCGCTCCAACGCTTCAATAGTCAAAGCGCGTCGTTCGCTGTAGAGCCTTCGCATGCGCTGAATGTGCCGAGTGAAATGCCCCTCGACAATGAACTCTGCGACCAGCGCTTGAGTAATCGCTGGCGAGCCTGCGGAGAATAACGCCCGACTTACACGCTCAAACGCTGCCACTTGCCCCTGAGGCACCACTAGGTAGGCAAGGCGGATACCGGGGAAAAGCACCTTGCTGAAAGTTCCGGCGTACAGCACGCGCCCGTTGCGATCCAAGCTCGCCAACGCCGGCAAGGGGCGACTGACATAGCGATACTCGCCGTCGTAATCATCCTCGACAACCCAGGCATCGCTCCGGGCCACCCAATCGAGTAACAACTGTCTCCGAGGCAAAGACAGCGCCATACACAATGGGCTTTGATGCCCCGGCGTCACCATGACGACCTGTGCAGCCTGATGCCTGGCAATGGCCTGCTCCACATCCATACCTTCGGCATCAACTGGCACTGCCTCAAGCTCAATACCGAATTGACGAAGCACTTGGCGCGTGGTTGGGTAGCCAGGATCTTCGACCCAGGCTCGCTCCCCTGCGCGCAGTAAAGTATGTGCGATCAGCGACAGGCTACTGCGCCAGCCGCTGGTGATAAATACCTGATGGGCGCCGCAATCGATACCTCGAGACACCTGCAGATATGAGGCTATGGCGCTGCGTAAGGCAGGCAGGCCGTGCGGCGGCGGATAGTCCAGATCGCCTGAACGCATGCCTCGCAGATAACGGGCACCCAAGCGCGCCCAGATCTTGCGTGGGAACTCATCCATTGCAGGCACTCCCATCTGAAACGGCAAAAGTTGCGGTGGACGCCATAGTGCGTCTGGGGAGTTTTCAATCACCTCGCTGCTGACGGATAAAGCGGGGGCAGACAGTAGCGGCTTCTGCAATTCGGGATTGACCACGGTGCCCTTCTGCCCCAGGGCCAAGAGGTAGCCCTCGCTCGTGAGCAGCGAATAGGCCAGCTCGATGGTGCCACGAGCAACGCCGAGATCCTTGGCGAGAGCTCGCACCGAAGGCAATCGGTCACCAGGGGAAAGCGTGCCAGCGGCGATGGCGGCGAGTACTCGGTCATATAACTGACGGTACAGAGGCGAGCCGGGTTGCCCATCCAAGGAGGCGAAAGGGTGCGAACAGGAAGTCATCATGGCCTAGTTCATATCTCACTTCTTGGTTCAATAAATTGAGGCAATGTTAGTTCAAGATTTGACCATCACAACCCACTAAGGCCTCTCCCATGACGTTCAATCTTCAAGACTACGTGCCCAGCGTGCTCGACTTGGCCGACACTGCCCTGCGTCCTCTAGACAGCCGCCATGACTTGAAAATCGCTTTCCCGGTAATGCAGCAATTGCGCCCCCACCTAACAAGCGAGGCCGATTTTATGAGTCGTATCGAACGAATGCGAGCCGGCGGCTATCGCCTGGTTGGAGCCTTCGAGTCATCGGCTCTCGTGGCGCTTACAGGTTACCGCCTTCAGGAGAATCTGATTTATGGCCCATTCTTGTATGTCGATGACCTCATCACCGATGAAGCCCAGCGCGGCGGCCAGTGGGGCTCCCGATTATTGCGAGCTCTGGAACGACTGGCTCGTGCCAGCGGTTGTGCTCGCCTTGTGCTTGACACGGGTTTGGCCAACGCGCGCGCCCAACGCTTCTACTTCCGCGAAGGCCTTTATACCGGCGCGCTGCGTTTTCAAAAACAGTTCGATACCCCATGACCGCATCACCCGTACAGGAGGCAATATCATGAACCCGTCTCAGAAGCCACTCGCTCCTTTGCGAATCCTTCGCCTGATTGCCAGTCCCAACGGTAATGCATCTGAAAGCTTGAAACTGTCTGAGCGGATTCTGCACGCTCTGACAGTACGCGCTGGTATACGCGGGATTGAACTGACGGATATAGACCTGAACACGTTATCGCCAGTCGATGCGACTTATGCCCATGCCTTGGCCCATCCGAGCGAAATAGCTACCGAGGATCAGAAAGGTACATTGAGTCGCTCCGACCAAATGATCATCCTGTTGAATGCCTGCGATGTACTGGTAATCGCTACTCCCATGCACAACTACAGCGTGCCCTCTCCGCTCAAGGCCTGGATTGACCACGTTGTACGCGTCGGAAAAACTTTCCTGAGCACATCAAAAGGTAAGGTTGGAACGTTATTGGATCGCCCCGTCTACGTTGCCGTAGCCACCGGCGGCTACATTAGCGGTGAGAGGGCCCGGCAACCCGACTTTCTTCGTCCCTACCTATCCGCAGTGCTGAAAACCATCGGTCTCAATCAGGTGCATTACTTCACCGTTGAAGGGACAGCAAAAGGGACGGACGCGCTAAAAACGGCGCAGAAAATAGGGTACGACGATGTGCACACGTTCTTTCATGAGGAAATCGAAGCTAGGACTCATGAAACAGTTGCCTGAAGCCGGTGCCCCCAGACGGTCGAAGTACAAAGGTCGGCAGCGATGCCTGAAGCTGAGCCTTGCTTTTTGATTTCGGGAGAGCCGTTCGCCCGGCTCGGCAGCCATGAGCCGCAAGTCCCACGCTTAATATCGCCCTACAGAGAGGAATTAATCATGAGTCGCCTCGATTGGTTTCAAATTTCACCTAGTGCAGCCAAGGCGCTTGGAGGTTTGCATCACTTTGCGACCACTGCAACCAACCTGCCAGCCCAACTGATCCATTTGGTGTTTCTCAGAGTGTCGCAGATCAACGGCTGCGCACACTGTATTGATCTGCATTCACGGGATCTGATCAAAGAAGGCATGTCGGTGGACAAGCTGGTATTAGTACCGGTATGGCATGAAGCACAGCACCTATTCTCGGATCAGGAGCGCTCGGCATTAGCCTGGGCAGAAGAGGTCACGCGGGTAAGCGAGACCCACGTATCGGACGAAGCGTACGCAGCCGCCTTGGCGATGTTTGCGGAAAAGGATCTGGTTGACCTGACAGTAGCGATTGCTGCGATGAACGCTTTCAATCGTATGGGTGTCAGCTTTAGATTGAAGCCTGCTGCCAAGGCTTGATGGCGAAGGCCTATGAGTCCGAAGACAGCACTTCAGCATCCCTCTGCTGACCCTGCGTAAAGGCTAGTGTACGCCCACCACAACTGATGCCCGCTGTGGGTTGCGGCGGACGCTAAAGGCCCGGTATCCGTACTGGGCCTGGGTCTTCGCCCCGCCTCATTTGTCCGATTGAATTCAACATCTTTGAAGGGCTATCTCCGCGCATCAGTTAGAGGCGGCAATTTTAGTTAACAGCCTTCTCTTAGCCTTCCTCATGCGTTTATGCCAATACTGTTGGCAGCTATAGCCTGGACGTTTTCGGAAACATCCACGAGTTCGCGTCTAGCGGTTTTTCATCGAAGGTAATCTCAGGTTGATCTGCCGCTTATAGCCGAAAATGGACGCCCATCAGGGCTGCTTCTGGCCGAAAGCGGCCGTTCACGAATGACTACCTTCGGCCAAAAGTAGCTCTGAAGGCGGGCTATAACTCTCTGATGCTCAGAATCAACGGGGGATGACAGCGGGGGGGAAATAGGCTGTAAGTCGACCCTGCCTCATATCACCACCTTCGCCACGATAGAGAAGCCATCGGGCTTTCTACTTCAGGCGAACGAAAGACCATTCAACGCTACAGATGAGAATTGGCGGTAGCTGCTTCTCCCTTAATAATACTGGCCTACGGCGAGCAAGCTTTCGAGACCCGTCTAATCGTAACCCCTATCCTCCGAATTTGACCGGTTGAGGAAGGTGCTCTCGTCTGAAGAGGGACTGCGACGGCGAAATGTCCGTATTCTAGGCGAACGCAGTGGCGCTCGAACAATCTCGGTCGGTACCCAGGTGACGGTTAGCGGCGAAAGAGCCACTGCAATGGCGAACCCATTCAGTCCCCCTGTGCCGATAACATCAGAGCAGATAGCCCTTTTTTCGCCATTGAAGGTACATGCGGCAAGATTATCAAAGAGCATCCGAGTGCGAGCTTTATCTGACTGTTGTAAAGGTGGCCTGGACTGAGCCTGCAAGAGAGATTGGAAATCTGCTCCATCACTCGTTGCCCGCATCCTGGGTTCTGATGTTGGCCAGTCGGATGGTGCTGGCGTTACTGCAGAAATACCGGTCATCGGCATGCCTCATATCACGCTTGGTGTCATGAATCTCGCCAGTGTTCCTGGCGTGACAGTTCCGTTCTTTGCTTCATCAGATCCCGCTGAACCAGTTGTAGCCCTGGTCTTCCCAATACCCGCCCGGGTTGTCGTTGCTGACGAAAATCTCGACAACATGCTTGGGGTTTTTGAATCCCAGTTTGGTGGGGACCCGAACCCTCAGCGGATAGCCGTACTCGGGCGGCAGCGCCACGTCAGCGTAATCCAGTGCCAACAGCGTCTGCGGGTGCAAGGCAGTCGGCATGTCCAGACTGGAGTAGTAACGATCGGCACATTTGAAACCGACAAATTTCGCTGTGGTGTCGGCGCCGATGTGTTCCAGGAAGGTTTTCAACGGTACACCTCCCCATTGACCGATCGCGCTCCAGCCCTCAACACAGATCAGCCGAGTGATATCGCTGCGTTGCGGCAGCTTGCGCAAGCTTTCGAGTGTCCACGGCGCCTTGTCCCTGATCCGGCCGGAGACGGCGAGCGAGTAACTGGTCAGGTCTACTTCAGGGATATCGTCCTGACCATAGAAAGCGTTGAACGGAAACGGCTTGGTGATCTGCGCGCGGGCGAAGGTCGGCGCCAGTTTCCGTCCACTGAACAGCCACGCCTGGACCCGGTCGTTCCAACGCGACATGGCCCAAAGCACTTTGTCGACCTGATCGCCGTCCTGCAGGTTGCAACCGGTCAGCATCGACATCGCGCCAACCGTCAGGCCGGCCCGAAGAAAATGCCGGCGCTGAATGTTTTCCAGTTCAAGCTGTTGCGCAGGTTCAATCCTGACGCGCTGACGCGTTGTTATTTTAAATTCAGTCATGACCCGTTTTTCCCGTTATCAGGCGTCCGCACTCCACCCGTGATCATTGGCAACAGGGTTTTCGGTACCAAAATCACCAAGACCAGATGAATCACCACAAACGCTGCAATCATCGTCATGGCCGCGAAATGTACGTAACGAGCAACGTCATAGCCGCCCAGTAACGCGACCAGCTCCTGAAGTTGAACCGGTTTCCAGATCGCTACGCCCGAGATAACGATCAGTACGCCTGCCGCCAGCACCATCCAATACATCAAGCGTTGCATTGCGTTGTAGACACCCTTTTCATGCACCAGCCGAAAGCGCAAGACAGCCGTCAGATCATGCTTCAACGCGGCGATCCCGATGGGTAGCAGGTCTCGTTTGAAATGACGACTGACGAACCCGTACAGCACATAGATCGCACCGTTGATCAGCAGCAACCACATGAACGCAAAATGCCAGGCAAGTGCCCCGCCCAGCCAACCGCCCACGGTCAATGAAACCGGAAACCTGAAACTGAACAGTGGCGAGGCGTTGTAGATAGCCCAACCGCTCATGAACATGCAGACCATGCAGGCCGCATTGATCCAATGGGTGAAGCGAACCGGCCAGGGATGCAGCTTCTTCTGTCTCACGTGGTTCCCCTTGCAAACCATCCATGTAGCTGGGCGCCGCCAGACAGCAGCGCCCTAACCTTTTTCAGGTGATTACATCGGTGGCTGGAAGCCATCCTTGCCCACCGCAATGCCGCGTGCGGAGGTGCCATCTGCAGCGGGGAACACGACAATTTTGGTGCCTTTGACCAGTTCATCGGTCTTGCCGGGCTCGACATAGGCGATGGGCACATCATCCGGTACTACAATCTGCTTCTCGCCGCCCTTGTAGTTGACGGTCAATGTTCGGCCGTCGGTTTTGGACAGTTTGCCAACGGTGCCGTTGGTCATGGTGCCAGTGCTGCCGTCTGCGTTCTGCCAACCGTAATGACCTTCGCCGCTGCCCTTGAGCCTGGCGTCGAATACCGTGACCTCAAGCGCCTTCAAGGTTCCGTTGGCCTGCGGGATGGCCGCCGAGCCGATGAAGCTGTCGGATTTGATCGAGTCGATATTGGCCTTCGATACCCGGCTGATACCGGTCTTGTCAGTCAGTCCGATCGTCTGCTGGGCGCCAGAGCGGACAGTGAAGGTCAGCGTGTTGTTGCTGACGCTTTCCACCGTACCGCGCAGTGGTTTGATGACCGGCATGTCGGCGGCGGTGGCAATGACGGCAGCGCTGAGCATCACCAAACCGAACGTGGTAGACAGGGCGTTTTTGAGTTGCATGGCGACGATTCCTCATGGGTTGATGTGTCGCCATCCTCGACCGCAGACCGGGACGTCACGATGACCGTCGAATGACATTTTTGTCATTCGCCAACCCTGACCATGTATGACAGAAATGTAACCGACTGCGCCCGCTCATCCCGTTACACTGCACAGCCGAGATACCGATGTCGCGGACTGAATCCCGTCATGAAGAAACCCGAGCGCGCCTGACGATGCATATCCTGCTGATCGAAGATGACACCAAAACAGGTGAGTACCTGAAAAAGGGGCTCGGTGAGTCCGGTTACAACGTCGACTGGACCCAGCATGGCGCTGACGGCCTGCACATGGCCTTGCATACGACCTATGACCTGATCGTGCTGGACGTGATGTTGCCCGGGATTGACGGCTTTCAGATCATCGAGCTGTTGCGCGCCAGACAAGACGTACCCGTGCTGTTCCTTACCGCGCGCGACCAGTTGCAAGACCGCATTCGCGGTCTGGAACTGGGCGCCGATGATTACCTGATCAAACCTTTTTCGTTTACCGAACTGCTGTTGCGCATCCGCACTATTCTGCGCCGCGGTGTCGTGCGCGAAGCCGACCATTTCCACCTTGCCGATCTCGAACTGGATCTGGTCCGGCGCCGCGTGACCCGCCAACAACAGGTGATCGTGCTGACCAACAAGGAGTTCGCCCTGCTCCATCTGTTTCTCCGTCGAGCCGGCGATGTGTTGTCCAGGACACAAATCGCTTCGGAAGTCTGGGACATGAATTTCGACAGCGATACCAACGTGGTGGACGTCGCTGTCAAGCGCCTGCGCAACAAGGTCGACCAGCCCTACCCGATCAAGCTGATCCATACCATTCGCGGTATCGGCTATGTCTGCGAGGTGAGGCCATGCGGTCCCGACGCCAACCCTCGCTGACGCTGCGATCGACCGTGGCGTTTGCCATGGTCGCGATGCTGGCCGTGGCCGGCGCGGGCTTCTATCTGTATCAGACGATGAAGGCCTCGGTATTGGTCTACAGCGATCACGCGGTGATGGGCCGTCTGGAGCATTTTCGCAAGCTCCTGCATTACGAACTCGCCATCGAAAAGCTGCGCGACAGCCCGCAGATTTTCAAGAACATGCTCGACAGCGAAGACGACATCTTCATCATTGAAGAGCCGGGGCAGCCACCGGTCATCCAGGTCAATCCACTCAACGTCACGTTGCCTGAACTGCCGGTGATCGGCCAGGACACAAAGCTGAGCGTCAGTGATCTGCGCAGCGGCGTGACCGACTCGGGAACAAGGCTGCGCGCCGCCTCCGTAGTCACGACGTCGGGTGGCCGTGTAGTCCGATTGACGGCCGCCCACCTTATGGGCAAGGAAATGGCGATGCTTGCAGCGTATCGCGAGCGCATCTACCTGGCCGTGGCCCTGGCCTTTCTGGCAACCGCGTTGCTGGGTTATCTGTTATTGCGTCGCGGGCTGCGTCCGCTGCGCAAAATGGCCGCCCATGCCGCAGCCATAACGCCTGAGCGTCTGCACAGCCGTATGGACAGCGCCGATACGCCGGTTGAATTGCAACAGCTGAGTGACGCCTATAACGCGATGCTTGATCGTCTTGCTCAGGGTTATCAGCGACTGACGCAATTTTCCGCCGACCTTGCCCATGAAATCCGCACGCCGGTCGGGTCGTTGATGGGACATTGTCAGGTTGCCCTTCGCCAATGCCGTAGCGAGGACGAATATCAGGCGCTGATCGCTTCGAACCTTGAAGAACTCGAACGGATCTCGCGCATCGTCGAAAGCATTCTATTTCTGGCGCGCGCCGATGAAGCGCAAGCCGTAGTGGAGCGCCAGCAACTGTCGCTGCATGACGAATCACAGCGCATCGCTGAGTATTTTGAGGGTTTGGCTGAAGAGCGGCGAATGAGCTTCCAAATAACGGGCGATGGTATCGTGCTCGCTGACCCCTTGCTGCTGCGCAGAGCGTTGAGCAACCTGGTGGCGAACGCTGTTCGCTACGCTTACGAGGGCACCGAGATTCTGATACGGGTATTGGAAACCCACGGAGGTGCCCGGATTGAGGTGGAGAACCAAGGGCCGGTGCTGGGCGACGAAACCCTGGGCAAACTCTTCGACCGCTTTTACCGTGGCGATGCGTCTCGGCACCAGAATTCCGACTCCTACGGGCTTGGCCTCGCCATTGTCGTGGCCATCATGCAACTGCATGACGGCCACGTGGGTGTCGAACAGCCAAGGGCCGGGACTATTCGTTTTTCGCTGTCGTTCCCTTGAGCTGCTCGAACGGTGCAAACTGTTCTTCGCCCGCTGCGGGTACCCAATCTTTTAACGGCGTCAGGAAATGCATTTCAAAACGACGTGACAGGAACGCCCACTTTCCGTCCCGACGTTCAAAACTGTCGTGGTAAAGACCGCTGACTTGCACCGGGCCTTTTTCAATGTCATGAAACAGGCAATCCGCAGCTACCGTGCCCACTGCGCTGTCACCCTCGATTTCAATCAGCGGGTTGGCCATCCAGTGGTGCATATGGGGCATCTGGCGCCAGCTGTTTTGCGCCATCGCCAGGATTTCGTCACGGTTTCCAGCCTGGCCAAAACCCGGTAGATCCAGTGTCGACTCTTCGTGCCAGATTGAGCTAAGAAGCGAGGCGTCGATGCGGTCGAAAGCATTGGCGTAGGCGCTGATCAGCGACTCGATGGCGGCGCGACTTTCCAGGGCGTCCAGTCGGGCTGTCAGTTGTTCATTGTTCATGATGAGGTTTCCTGCAGGTGCTGCGCATAAGCGAGGAAGGCAGCCCTGCGCGAGGGCTGCGCTACGGTTGAGCACGTGGTCAGATCTGCGACAGGCCGCCGTCGACCATCAACTCCACACCGTTGACATATTTCGCATCGGCAGACGCAAGAAACAGCGCCGACGAGGCGATTTCCTCAGGCTCGGCCATGTACCCCAATGGCGTGATCTGCTCGACGTGCTGACGCAGCGCGGCGACGTCGGTTTCGCTCATCTTCAAGCCGTTATCCATCAGCGGTGTGCGGGTGAAGCCAGGGCTCAGGACATTCGCTCTGATCTTGCGACCTTTGAGTTCGTTGGCCCACGTCCTGGCAAAGGAACGTACCGCGGCTTTGGAGGCGTTGTAGAGGCTCAGTCCTTCCATGCCATTGCTGGAACAGATAGAGGCCGTCAGCACGATCGAAGCGCCATTTTTCAACAATGGCATCAACGTCTGTACAGTAAAAAAGACTCCCTTTACGTTGATGTCGAACATGTTGAAATAGGCGGCCTCGGTGGTCTCGCCCAGCGGGTTCTTTTCACAAATACCCGCATTGGCAAACACTGAGTCCAGTTGATCGCCGTGCGCCTCAATCGTCGCCTTGAGCTCGTCCAGATCAACCTGGCGCGCGACATCGGAAATGACCGCGACCGCCCTGTCGCCAAGCTTGGCCACCGCAGCCTCCAGCGTGGCTGCAGAACGCCCGGTGATGTAAACGCGCCTGGCGCCCTCGGCAATCAAACCCTGTGCAATCGCAAATCCGATCCCGGTGGACGCGCCGGTGACGACTGCGACCTGATCAGCGAATTTACCTGACATAACTGACTCCTCGATTTCGGTTGTGTGGCTCGACTGGAACCACAGTGCGGCCATTTTGCGAGGAGGCAGGGGCGCAGCGGCACTGCCATAAATGAACATTGGACGTTCATTTATGTGAGGCGTCAGCCAGGGTTTGATCGTTTAGATTGAAGTCAGCTTATTCAAAGCATGACTCGCAATCGAAAATATTCTGGAGCCGAAGGGTTTCAGAAAGGAGACCTTATGCCTGAGAAAATAGTAGCCCTTCCGGAACAGCGGCGCTGGCTGATGTTCGCCATCCTGTTGGTCGGTGCATTCTTGCCGCCGCTGGATTTCTTCATCGTGAACGTAGCGCTGCCTTCGATTCAGCAATCGCTGGGCACGGCCTCCTCTGCCGAACAGTTGATCATCTCTTCTTACGCGGCGCTGTATGCCGTGACACTGATCACCGGCGGAAGGCTTGGCGACATCTTTGGCCGCATGAGAATGTTCTTCGTTGGCCTGATTGGCTTTGCCGTCGCCTCACTGATCTGCGGTGTCGCCGAGTCACCCTGGGTGTTGATCGCCGGACGCTCGCTGCAAGGCGTGACGGCCGCTGTCATGGCGCCGCAGGCACTCGCTTCAGTGCAGGCGATATTCCCTGAGTCGGAAAAACCCTTGGCGTTGAGCCTGTACGGTGCGGTGTTTGGTTTGGCGTCGGTAGTCGGCCAGGCACTTGGCGGGATTCTGATCTCGCTCAACCTGATGAACCTGGGCTGGCGGTCGATATTTCTGGTGAATCTACCGATTGCGTTGCTGGTCATTCTGATCGCCATCCCCGTGGTCAAGGAAACCCGCGCACCCCAGACCAGCAAGCTGGATCTGGGTGGAACGCTGTTGTCGATGGTGACGCTTGCGGCGCTGATCGTTCCACTGATCGAGGGACGTGAAGCGGGCTGGCCGTGGTGGGCCTGGCTGTCGCTGGCGGCGGTGCCACTCCTGGCCTGGCTGTTCTGGCGCTACGAAGCCCGCTTGTATCAAGCGCAAGGCGCGCCGTTGCTGAACCCTGCTGCACTGCGTGCGCCCGGGCTGGGCCGGGCATTGCTGGTGGCGCTGACTTTTTACGCGATCGGCGTGTTCTTCCTGCTGTTTTCCATCTATTTACAGGGAGCGCTGCATACGAGCCCGCTCAGTGCAGGTCTGGTCTTTCTGCCATTCGGCGCTGGTTTCTTGCTGGGGCCGCTCGCCACCCATCTATTCCGGCGTTTGCTGGGGTCTTATGTGAATCCCTTCGGAATGGCACTCGAAGTGCTGGGGTTCGTGCTATTGGCCTGGCTCGTGGCGCACACACCGACGGCCGTCACGCCCACTGCGCTGTCCCTTGCCGTGATTCTCTTTCTGATCGGCTTCGGACAAGGACTTGCCCTTCCGACATTGATGCGCATGATCACTGGACGCGTGGCACCGGCGTATTCCGGCATGATTGCGGGCATCACCAGTTCCACCCTGCAAATCAGCACGGCACTGAGCGTGGCGATCATCGGTGGCATTTTTTACACGCTTCTGGGCAAGGACACGGACGCGGCGGCCATCACCCACGCCTTCACCGTCGCCATACTGTGCATCGCTGCGTGTCTGGTGGTAGGCGCAGGACTGAGTCTGAGTCTGGCGCGCCAATCTGCTGCAGAGCTGCAAACGGCGGCCATGCAGCCGGCAGAGTGAATCAACCGCCTGCCTGAGTGCCAATCATGACGGAGGCCAGGTCGGCAAGCGCGCGCAGACTGTCCATCTGGCGCATGTCCTGGTGGTAGCCCATCCAAATGTCGCGGCCTGGTGGCGGTTCATCTGAATCGATCAGACGCAGCGCCGTCAACTGGTCGCCCAAAGCGCGGGGCAATACCGCGACGCCCTGCCCCTGCGCACACATTTGCGCCTGGACTGTGCGGCTGCTACTGGTAAACACGGTACGCGCCAGAGGGTAACGCTGCTGCAGCCACTGCACATCGGGATAATGAGACTGGGCAACACTCATGGTGATCAGACCCAGCCCGGCGCCCTGTGGCTCAGGGTCAGCAGATCCAACGGCTGCGTATAACCCGTAAGTCAGGGAGATCAGCTTGCGGTGCACGATATCGGGTTCGGTGAACGGAACGATTCGAAACGCGATGTCGGCGTCGCGGCGAGCCAGATCAAACAATCGATGCCCGGCAATGACCTCGGGCACGATCAATGGATAACGCCGGCCCAGTTCACTCAGCACCGGGGCCAGCACATAACAGGCGAACCAGTCAGCGCAGGAAATGCGCAGCACACCTTCGGGCTGTGCGCTGTCCCCCGCGAGGCGCCTTTCGATGGCCAACGCACTTTGCTCCATTTCCTGCGCGAGGCTGAGGAGCTTCTCGCCGCTGTCGGTCAACACGAGACCTTGGTTGGTACGCAGGAAAACGGGTTGGCCACTGAACTGTTCCAGCACCTGCAAGCGCCGCCCCACGGTCGGATGGCTGACCCCCAACAGCTTGGCGGCAGCCCCTAATGACCCGCTGCGGGCAATCGCGAGAAAGACCCGCACATCACTCCAGTCCATGCTCCGCCCCCGTACAAAAATGAACAGTGAGAGTGCAGCAATGGCAGTGCCGTAGCAATCCCGTGCCCGACATACTTGTCTGCATTCACCGTCGTCGAATACCAACCGGAGACTGCAAATGAAGATTGGTTTTATCGGAGTGGGATGCATGGGCAGAGCCATCATTCCACTGCTCGTCCGCGCTGGCCATCACGTCTCGGCATGGAACCGCAGTCAGGCGGCGATCAAGGATCTCGAAGGCATCAGCGTTATCGAAACGCCGGCCTCGGCGTTCCAGCAAGAGGTAGTCATCACTCTTCTGGCCGATGATGCCGCCGTCAGGCAAGTGCTGCTCTCCAGCGCTGTTCTGGAAACTGCAGACAAAGCTTGCGTGCATGTCGTGATGTCGACCTTGTCGCCTTCGCTGATGTTGGAGTTGCAGCGCGAACATGAAGCCGTCGGCATGCCATTGATCGCGGCGCCGGTCTTCGGCGTGCCCGCCGTGGCGGCCAAGGGCGAGTTGAATATCCTGGCGGCCGGATCGCAGGCCGCTGTCTCGACCGTCCAACCGCTGTTCGACCTGCTCGGGAAAAAAACCTGGTATCTGGGCGACCAACCTGAACAGGCCTGTATCGCGAAAATCGCCGGCAACATGATGATCACCCAAGCCATCCAGTCGCTGGGCGAAGCCAGCGGACTCGTTCAACGCCACGGACTGAGCCCTTCGATTTTCATCAAGCTCATGACCCAGACCCTGTTCGCCTGCCCCAGTTATCAACGTTATGGGCAGAACATCGTCAGCAGCAATTTTGAACCGGGATTCAAACTGTCGCTTGGCCTCAAGGATATGAATCTGGCGATCGATGCGGGTCGTCTCAAGGGGCTGGAGTTGCCAGCGGCGGATGCCGTGCGATTGAAAATGACGTCGGCGGTAGCCAGGGGAGATGGCGACAAGGACTGGTCGGTTTTTGCTCAGCAGACGAATCATTGAGAAGCTCTTTCGAACACCTGTCACGAGGTCATTCATGGAAAACTCCAACATCGCGCGTCAACTCTCAACATTCAGGAAAACCATCGACAATATCGACGCCGCCCTCATCCACCTGCTCGCGGAACGGTTTCGCTGTACCGATGAGGTCGGATTGCTCAAGGCCCGATATCAGTTGCCTGCGGTAGACGAGGCCAGAGAGCAGCAGCAATACCAGCGTCTGGCAGCACTTGCTCAGGAGGCCGAGCTGGATACGGCCATCGTGCAGAGGCTGATGCAGTTGGTCATTGGCGAAGTGGTCGAGCGCCACAGGCAGATCGCCGCCAGGCATGCCCCGGCACCCGCCAATAACCCTGACCCTCGGGCCTGCCCCCGGCGCCACTTATCGAAGCAATCAGACAAACGAGCAGAACCGCATGAAATGGCCAACGATCGAGCAAATTCGCAGCTTCACCGATTTACCCTATGGCTACAGTTGGGATTACCTGAAACGTGAGGAGATCAATGTCGCGACAGATTTTTTCCGGACATGGTTTCCCTCCATTTCGGTGGGGTTGGCAAGCCCGTTTCTGGACCAGCAGTTCTACGCAGACAACGTGGTGCTCGAAGACGATCCGGATCGAGGCATATTCGCTACCGTCGTCCGCCAGAACGATGAGATTGTTGCTATCGCCACGTGGGAAAAAATTGACGGTGCTGACGTTATTTTCGGGCGGGTCGGCGCGGTAGCCAAACCGCACAGACAAGCCAGACTGGCCGTTGCGGCCCAGGACCTGGGAGAAAAAATCGGCACGTTCATGGGCGCGGGGCTGATCTATGGCATGGCAACAACCCGCACGCCGTATATGCAACAAGCACTGGAGCAAGCCGGTTACAAAGCGGTAGGGATAATGCCTGGCTTGGACCGGGAAGAAACAGCACCTGGAATCGTGCGCAGGGTTTACGAAGTCATCTACGTAAAACGGCTCGCACCACACGCCGACTTTCTCATTCCTGCCGGTCATAACCTTACCCCTACAGTCGCGCGACTTTACGCAGATATATTTCAAGGTGATGACGACACGAACTGACGAGCCAGCCTAGCAGCGAACCAACCATCGAAATGCTTCTGATCAGTAACGCTACCGGCTCGCGCCTTTTGCATCGATCGAGGTAGCCACATTAGGTAATGAGTTCAAAAAGACTCAGCAGCGGCTAAAAGCACCTGTGGGGTTGATTAATAGATGAGAAGTGAACTGAGTGGACGCGGCTCTGGCCCCTGAGTTAGCTTTCGTAACCGTTCTAACTTGGGGCTCCGCAATCATGACTGACCGTCAGATCATTGTTCCAGATGGCATGAGATTGATCTACGAGCGCGCGGGTTATGCACCAGCAGTAAAGGTAGGAAAAACTCTCTACTGCGCGGGTCAGGTAGGCAGGACGCCGGAATTATCCGTCATTGAAGAACCTGAGCAGCAGTTTTTAGCTGCATGGGACAATCTCCGGATCGTCTTGGAGGCAGGTGGCTGTAAATTTGAAGATGTCGTAGAAATGACAACTTACCACGTCGACATGCACCGTCACATGCCAATTTTCAGACGCGTAAAGGATAAAGTATTTCCGAGAAGCACTTGTGCATGGACCTGCATTGGTGTCAGTGAATTAGCTCGACCTGGCCTTCTCGTGGAGATCAAGTGCGTCGCAGTAGAGCGATAACCCTCTGACAAGAACCTGCATATCCAGGTCTTAAAATGGGTGACTACGCATGCGGTGGTAGATTCAAAATTACACTTGCCTGCTGCATCGGTAGGCGCGTGATAACACTTTACGCCGACGGCTAATACTGACTGGAAGCAGGCGCCAATCAATTCCGATGCGAGCAGAAAAATGCCTATCAGCGGATATCCTTAGCACTCGCTAAACGCAAATCCAAAGTCATCGCTTGACACTTGTGCCGCTTCGTTAAGTCGTTGGCGCAGCGCAGCCGTTAGCTGCCTCTCCACCACCCACGGATCCGACAGCGCGGCGAGTTGTAGCGCCAATTGCGGCGACAGGCTCATTAGCGAATGATTAAGCGATCGCGCCGTTTCAAAAGCGGCTTTCTGCACAAAGCTGATTTCCACCAGCTCCCCCTGCGCCTTGCGAAACTCCATCTCAGCCATCCGCGCCAAGTAGTGCTCGCGATGTGCACGCGCTTTCTGAAAGTCCGGGGACTGCCCTTGCGCGGGATCAACGGGCGGCGGCGCAGCCATGTTGGTCGGTTCGGATTGTGTAGCGACGTGGCTGTACACATTACGCTGAAGCCGCTCCTGTTGGTGGCGAGCAGCGACGGCAGCCTTGCTCGGGTCAGCGGTATCGCGGATCAATGCTTCGGTGGCCAGAACGTCGACCTGCTTGCCATTGGGGACAGGACCAGTCGACCGTTTTCCTTCAGCCAGGTGATGTAACTCGGTGAGCGGCCGATGTGTGCGGCGAAGGCGCTCTTGGATAGGTACGTGGCTGCGGTCATAAGCCCTCCTTTTCAGCGGCTTTTCAATGAATGCTTTCAAGATTTCAGTGGATTGAAATTTCAGTAAGCTGGTGGGCCTCCCACTAACAAGATCCCGCGGGTTTCCGACCCCGTGTCCTTTGGAAGTCCCCAGGGTCCCCGGCGGTTTTCCGCCCGGTCCGGTCGCTCGACTGCCATGCCCTGCCCCCATCCCTTTGGAAAGACGGACATCCCTGCAAAGGTTTCAGCTAGAGAGATCTCGCGAGTTCGATAACCCGTGTACACGCGCCTGGCAAAAGCCTGCAAACGACTTGAAGCAGATCCGCACTTCGGCCCGGCCGAGCACCAGACGCTGGTCGCCATCGGCGAGCTGCTGCGTATCGCGGCCGAGACGTTCAGCGCTTTTCGTACCGGGAAGAAACTTGAACGTGATGCTCGGTCCCTTCGTACACAAGCACTTGCGATGGCAGGAAGCTTGCCGCCGACCTCGAAGGACGAACACTCCAATCAGCAAGCACCTTTGAGAAGCGCTTTCGGACCTAGCAAGGAGGCAGCATGACAATCCAGTTTTTGAGCCATGAGCAAGTATGCGAATTGACCGGCGCCAAAACTAAAGCAGGTCAGATCACCGTTTTAAAGCGAAATGGCATCCGCCGTACGATAAAAAGGAATGGATGGCCCTGCGTCGTGACTGCAGCGCTAACAGGGTCAACCACCACCACATCGGAAACGCCGAAGTGGCAGCCACGCTTGGTGGGATAGATGGGACGAAGACCAACGAAACCGGGGAGCATTCCCCGCTTGCGTGAGAGAAAGCGCGGCAAAACAACCTACTACTTGTACGACACTGGTGGAAAACCGCGCAAAGAAATCCCCCTGGGTACTGACTATGGCCTTGCCATCTTAGAGTACGCAAAACTGGAAAAAAGCCGTGTATCTCAGGCTTTAATGCAAGAAGTATTAACTTTTGCATACGTTGCCGAGCTCTATATGAAGGAGGTCGTTCCAACCAAAGCCCATGCCACTCAAAAGGACAACGCGCGCGAACTGAAAAATCTTCTCCTGTTCTTCAACGACCCACCGGCCCCTCTAGAAGCAATCGAACCGAAACATGTCAGCCAGTACCTTCGTCATCGCGGTAAGGCAGCTCCTATTCGTGCAAATCGGGAAAAAGCGTTACTCAGCTCCATTTGGAACTTCGCTCGCGAGAACGGCTACACATCCTTGGCAAATCCGTGCTCAGGCGTGAAGGGTAATAAAGAAACCGGTCGCGACATATATGTTGAAGACGACGTCCTTGCCCGAGCCTACCAGCATGCCGATCAACCATTAAGAGATGCTTTGGACCTGTTCTATCTAACAGGTCAGAGGGTCGCTGACACATTGAAGATGGATGAGCGAGACATAAAAGACGGAAAGCTCTCCGTTCAGCAAGGCAAGACAGGGGCTAAACGAAGGATCGAAATCATTGGTGAGCTCAAAGTCGTAATAGATCGAATCATGGCGCGAAAGACCGGACAGAAAATCAGATCAACACGCCTGGTAGTAATCGACTCTGGGCAGCCGATGACGACCAGCATGCTCAGAAAAAGGTTCGATGACGCCAGGGAAGCAGCCGGGATTCCAAAAGCAGAATTTCAGATGCGCGACCTACGAGCAAAAGCGGCCACGGATAAAGAGGAGTCAACAGGGAACATCAGAGAAGCTCGAGACCAACTTGGGCACACCACCGTAGGGATGACAGAACAGTACATCCGTATGCGGAAGGGCATGAAGGTCACCCCTACGAGGTGACTAACGGTCACGAATTGCGGAAAAGATTTTTTGATTGCGGAAAAAAGAACTAAGGGCTTGCATGAGGTATGTCATGCAAGCCCTTGATATTCATGGTGCCCGAAGCCGGAATCGAACCGGCACGCCCTTACGAGCGGGGGATTTTAAGTCCCGCGCCAGAATCAAGCGGGCTGCGGCTTTGATGCGATTTTTTGGGCCGCAATTAGAGTCGAAAGACTGAGATTCGCCCCAATGTTTTCGCATACCGAAAAATGATTGCGGCCCAAAAAAAGGGCCTTAATTTCACGTAAAAATTGAAACCCTATCGGGCACTGAGAAGCTGGCATTATGCCGACTTTGCATAATCCAGCGCTTTGCCCTTCTCCGGCGTTCTGCCGACATTGAATCCCCCTGCTACTCTGGTTTCGTCCAAGGAGGAAACCAATGCCAAACTCTGATCTGCTCCCTTCCCTACTCTTCAAAATCAATGAAAACCAGCTCGCCCTTGAGGCTGCCATCATGGAGCTCACCCTTTGGGTCGAGCAGCGGGGATCCGCCGATGTCGCCGAAAACGTCCGGAGCTCTCTGGCCGCGCTTGATCGGAATGAAGAATTCATCAAAATGACCTTGGCTGTTTTGATGACGCCCGACTGACAGCTCGTCGCCTCACACTCGCCCGCTGGCACAGCCTCGATTACTGTATATGCAAACAGTATTCAGTAAGGCGTGCCCGTGGCCCCCCTCTATATAGAAGACACCGACGATTGGCTCGGAAGTCCAACGCCAATCGAAACCCTCCGGCATCAAATCTTGCTCTATGAGAACGAAGTTGTGGAGCTGAACCTGCTGCTGC
This sequence comes from Pseudomonas sp. Sample_11, assembly GCF_004307505.1. Lineage (NCBI taxonomy): Bacteria > Pseudomonadati > Pseudomonadota > Gammaproteobacteria > Pseudomonadales > Pseudomonadaceae > Pseudomonas > Pseudomonas sp. Sample_11. The sequence continues at coordinate 20,936 of NZ_RCOD01000080.1, read as the reverse complement.
GCCAGGCTCGGGATAAAATTTTCAGATTGCTGGAGATGAATAACGAGGTTGCCGGCGAGCGAGACGCGCTGCGCTCGCAACTGGCTGACCGAAGGTCTGAAACTGCCTACATACATAGCGAGAGCACGGAGTTGCTCAGCCAAGTCAGGAGCCTCACGCAGGTCGCAGATCAGTGTGACCGTCCGCTTCATGAGAAACCAACGACTGCTAAATGAGAAGGCGGAGCGAGAAAAGCGTAGATAAGGCGGATAAGCAGACTGCGCTCATGCAACGCAGGTGATTAGCTGCCAGAGCTAACGTACGATTGAAGCTTTTCCTAGCTATTGGCCGAAAAAATCCCGGAGGGATAGGTCGTCAAAAAGCGTAGCCAAAGATAACCAAATGGGACGTATTGGCGTAGAATGCGCCATTTCAGGCCTAGATGGTTAACATGAAGAACATGAGCAAAATCAGTGCAGCAGCTTTTATATCTCTCACAGCGGTCTTTCTATCGGGCTGCGACGATAACACTGTGAGTAAAACCGTAACCACGTACGGCACTGACAAATGCAGCGTTGATCTAATCTCTGGAAAACCCGACGCCATTGCTTATGTTAAGCGAGGCAAAGTTGAAATTCAGGGCTGGGCATTTGACGAAGCCAAACAAGTTACAGCGCAAAACCTGCAAATTCGCCTAACTGGAGCGCAAGGCGAAGCAACTGCCAAGGATCCTGCGCGAATCGACCGTCCTGATGTAGCAAAGGCCTATAATAACAAGGAGCTTACTAATTCAGGCTTTAACTTTGTTTTAGACACTACGGCGCTTGTACCGGGAGCTTACGCAATCGCTCTAAATATCCAAAAAGAAAATGGGCTGTATATATGTCAGTCTAAAAAGCTTCTAGTCCTCATGTAGATTTACTGCGCGCCTATTGACGCGATCTTTGTAACTTATACGGTGGGAATACCGCCTAGATTCAGAGTCTTATAGGGAAGCTCGCTTATGGGACGTCTCTGAAAAAAATGTGACAACCGAGTTTTAGCGTCTGAGTCGCTAGCATTGCCCACGCCGGTGCCTTGATGCTAGTGGCGTAATAGTGCGTGGCGCCGCCGGTAGGATCCGGCACCTTTCCATCAATCACCTGGTCAGCCGCGACCCGGCACTGCGCCAGCTCGCGGAACGGGATCTGCTTCACGCCGATCAGGAACTGATAGTTCGGGTCGGTCTTGTTCCAGCAGCTGAATTGCCAAGGCTTTTGGCAGACGCCGGCGTAGCCTTCCCCCCACCACGACTTTTCCTTTCCATCGAACACGCGGTTGCGGATCGTCCAGGCTACGGCAACCTGTCCGGCCGCACCTTCGCCACGTGCCTCGCCCCACAGTGTGCGCGCGAGGATGTCGCGGTCTTTCTCGGTTACTGGCATAACTTTTCTCCAGGCAAAAAAAATCCCGCTCGATGGCGGGTTTCGGTGTTCGTGGCTGCTCAGCTAGCGTCCAGCTCGCCCAGCAATGGCGCGGCGATGATTTCCGGGGCCGGCGGCTGAACTGGCCACACCGGGGCTTGATACCAAGTTGGCTGCAGCGTGACCTTGCCCAGCGCAAACTTGTATCCCTTCCAGGCTTTGAGGCTGATGAGCAGTTGAGCCTGCTCGGCCTCATCCTCTTCGGTGGCTTCGCCAGCATCGATGCCATAGCCGAGCGTATCCACACGGTCCTGAATCCGAGCGATTTGCTCGACCGCACTTAAATTGTAAGCGGCCAGCTCAACCTTAGCTGCGGTAAGCGCTGCGGCAGCGGCCGCAGCGTCCTTCATCGCCTTCGTTACCAATTTGCTCCAGTCGATATTCATTGATCCACCTGCGCAGTGACGAATGTTGTAGGCAATGGCGCAGGTAGCTCCACCACGCCATCGGGCACGTTGAAAAGTGGGACAGGGTACGCCTGCGCCTGGCTGAAATTCGCCGGAATTGGTAGGCGCAAGGTCAAAACCAAGGTTCCATTTGTACGATTGACCGAATCGCCAAACCACTGCGATGTAATTGCCTCAAGTGGCAGCGTGTCGCCATCCCCCATCGGATTGAAGTCGAAGGACTCGCCATTGAGCGTCAGAACATCGCCCTGTTTGACGACGGTCAGTTCGTCGTCTGAGCGAAACGGAGAAAGCTTAATATCCATCAGAACCACCTTCCGATTGCGCGCAAGCCGATCCGATACACTTGGCTTGCACTGAAATTCGCCTGAACGGAGACAACCCCGTTGCTGCCCATGTTTGCGTTAAGCCGAGCAATGGTGAAGGCCTCCGTTGTCTCTGCATACTGCAGGGTAGCCATCACTGTTGCGACATTCCCCACAAAAGCCGCCGGTGGCGACCAGTTCGCCAGCGCAGTAACGTTTGCAGTGGTGGGGCCGAAGCCAAGGTTGCGTATCCAGCATTCTTGGGTGCCGTCGGCGTAGCGAATCCAGCTGCCATTGCTGGTTGAACCGCTCTCGACGATGTTTCTTCCGCCTAGCTGAATCCCTGTCGGGACATTCAAAACCCCGCCAAACGAGTACGTCATGAATGGGCCGCCGACGGTGTTGGTCGAGTTCACCGACCGCCAGCTAAACCCGCCAGTGCCGCCACCCTGGTTGCAGGTAAACGAAACGCCACCAACCAGACCACTGCCGTTTGTTTCGTTCCAGCCGATAAATGCACCTTGCGAGTTAGGGTTTGCAGCACCAAACATGGAAATGCTGTTCAAGCGAACGTTGTACGCTCCCCCTACTGCTGGCAGCGCACCAAGGGCCGCTAACAATTCGGTGCTATTGTTCACTGCGACATTGGTGCCACCCTTGCTAAAGGGCAGAGTCTCGTAGTTGCCCGTGCTTCCAAGCGCAGCCATTTTCGGACCGTAAGTGTTCACCCAAGACCGCACTTGGTCGGCCAAATCCTTTTGGTATCCCTGCACCGGCATGATCGAGTAGAAGCCGCCGGCCACCGTCGGGCCTTCATAGTTCGGCGAGATCGACAACGCAGTGTTGCTGGCAATGTTGGTCACCTCATACCAGCGACCATCCGGGCCGCGAAATCCATCGCCGACCCGGCTGTTTGCAATAAAAGCAGTACCCGCACCGATCACTGCGTTGGAATTTTGGGTGACAGAGACCGTTCCCGTCTTGTACCAGGGCATTGTGTATCTCCAGTAATAAAAGGCTCAGGCCAGCAATTTGGCGCAGAGAAATGGGCGATGGCCCTGATCGGTCCATGCGTTCGAAGCGAGGCTGTACATCAGAATGCGGTTATTCGCGTAGTCGACGCCCAGTGCGCAACTGCCCCCAGAAGAGTTGTTGTGGCAGGTCATCGTGAAGGGGTTGATGGAAACAAACTCACCGACCCCGAGCGCCTTGGTAATTCCCCAGATGTAACGTTGTCCGACGCTCAGTTGTTCGGCGCCGAGATACGTCCAGTTGCCAGCGGCGAAGGTCACAACCACCGCCGGCGCGCCGCTGTCATAGCAAAGAATGCCGTTCGGATCCCATAGCCGCAGGCCGTAGTTGGCCGTGCCCATCGAGGCCCAGGCAGCGACGAAATACTGGCCGCTGAGCGACTCATTGACCTTCGAGGCGTTCATTGAAAAGCCTGTCCAGTTGCCCGGCCCGCCAGTGAACCACACCGAATACGGAACCTGAATCAAGCCCGTCTGGTCCGGCCGGATGAATACCAGCGGCGGGTCTTGGCTGGTCACCGCCCTCGGGAATGTGGCCGTTGCGGTGGCCACTCCCGAATAGGATCCTCGGGTCAGCATGCAAAGCCTTGGCGCTTCCGAATCGATCTGAACGAAAGCGTTGTCATTGATGCTCTGGAATCCGAAGCTCATGTCGCAAACCTTATGGCGTAGGCCTTGGAAACGATCCTCGACTGTAGTGTCGAGGCGCTGGATGATGGGTTTTTCGGCCTGACCACGACCTGCCCTACCGCTGTCGTCACGTACGGGTACGACCGGATGTTGCCCGACGAGTCGTTCTCCGAAGGCTGCACGTCCTGTGCCCTCGTCGGGATGATCATGAAAACGCAGTTGGCTGGGTTGAATCCTGGAATATTGAAGGTGAGGCTCGGCGCGGTGCCGGTGAAGTCAATCACGCCCTGCCAGATCACTTGATACGTGAAGCTGTTGGTGTCCATAGCAAGCTGACCGCTCTCGTTAAAGACACGCAGTCCAAATAGCGCCATTGATTACCCCAGGTAGCCGAGACGGACACGCAAGACGTTGTTGGCGTCGTAGACCGAGACGTTCAGTGAGTTGATCACCAAGCGCCCCTGCCCCGGAACGATGCCGTTTATTTCAAGCGTGCCGTCTTTGTTCAGGATCCAGCCTTGCTGGCCGGCGATGTAGTTGGAAGAGCTGATGTAGTTGCCGATCTTCGCGTTGGTGATCGAGCCATCCATGATGAACGCGGAGTTCATGAACACCTGGCCGCCCTGCACCGCGAACGGCACCGCGATCGCGCCGCCGGCAATCGTGTTGACGATGGCGAAGCGGTCGGCCGCGACGAGCAACTGGCTCTGCAACCCTGCTCCGGTGTTCTCGATACCCAAGCCAATGCCTGCCGCGACGTACTGCCCGTTCGCCGTGACCTGCATCTTCACCGACCACATCGTCGTCAGCTTGCCGGCCGTATCCGCGTACGCGGTGGACGTCTGCTGAATGGCAGCCGAGTTCTGATCAACCGAGACGTTCAGCTGGTCAATTTTCGTCGCCGTTGCCGAAGCGTTGGTGGCCACCACTTGCTCAAGCTGGGTGATGTTCGCCTCGTTCGCGGCGATCTTTGCATCGAACGTGGTGATCCGCTGGGCGGTTGCCTCGTTTTCCGATGCTCTGACCTTGCTTTCTGTGGCAATCGACGCCGTGCTCGTCCACCCCTTCATTGCGTCGGCAAGATCACCCTCCCCGTCGTCTTCCCGATACGCCGCGCGCAGAGTTTGCGTGGCCACTGCCTGAGCGGTGATAACCCCGTCGAGCTCAATGATCTCGGCGGTATTCGTCGCAACCTGCTGAGCAAGGCCATTCGCAGTCTCAACGGTTTGCCCAACGTCGAGCCAGTAGAGCGGGTTTGGCGGTGGGGTTTCGAGAGGTACCGTGCCGGTGGCTTGATAGATCCGCTTGCCCTGCACCACCAAGTCGTACTCTTCATAGGTGGCTTCGGGGTCGTAACCCTTCAAGCCGTCCAAAGCATCGATCTGCGCCTGCAAGCCTGGGATCTTCTCGATTTCTGCCAGCAGATCCTCGCCGAGTTCCGTCTCGGTGATTTGGCCGGCGATCATTTCAAGAATGGCAGCGGCATCTGAACTGGATTGCCCCTGCACACCAAGCCCGATCGGATACCACGGCCCGATGTTGCCGATCTTGTCGACGATGCGCCCCCAGAAATAGAAGGTCACGCCGGCGCGCAGGCCGAGCATGGAGAAATCGCTCTGCGGATAGGCCAGGTCTGTCAGCTTGGTCGCGGCCTCAAGATCGGTCGTCGGCCCGTACCAGATCTCCGTGCGCTGGCTGTCCTCGGCGCCAGCAGGGAATCCCCACTTGAGGTAGATGCCGAACAGCAGCGGCGTGGCAGTCAGGAACGCCAGCGCCGGCGGCAACCCCTGCTTGCCGCTGAGGTTGGTCAGAATCGAGTTGCGCCACGGCGATGTAATGTCGAATGCGCTCACGGCGCGAGCACGGGCCACATATGCGCCAGCGTAGATCCCGACGACGTCCGCGTTGGTCATGCCGGTGCGTTGCAGCTTGATCCAGTTACCGCTGTCCTTGCGCCATTCGACGTCATAGCCGACGGCGCCATCCACGGCTGGCCAGCTGATGGTCATGGTGGCCACGGCCAGCCCCTGCACAACCGACGACGTCGACGAAAGCGACACGCTCGCGGGCGCCGGAACAACGGTTATTGGAATCACGCTGATCGGGCGTTCTTCCAGGCGTGCGCCGGTGTCGATGAAAGCAAACTTGCTCGGTTCGAACTGGAGCGCACTGATTTCGTAGTCACCCTCGGTGGTGCGCTTGGTGCGCAGCACGCGATACAGCGGAATGGCCAAGTCATCGGCGTCGAGCGCCCATTGCAGCTGTGCAACCGGCGGTTCGCTGTAGGCAACCGTGACGGTGACGGCTCGGCCGTTGACGCTCTGTACGGTCCGACCTTCGGCGCGGCCGCCCGGCAGGTTGATGATCAGCCGGTCGCCGGCCTTGGCCTGGGTATCGCGATCGAGCGTGATAACCCGCCCCGCCACCGCCGAGATACGGCCGCCCACTTCACGGCCAGCCAGCAGCGAATCCGCCACTGGGATGATGTGTCCGGGCAGCGGGATCACGCCCTCCATACCAGTCTTGAACGAAACGGTGCGGTCTTGGTTGTTGCTGAGGATCGCCCACTTGCCACGGCGCTGGGCCTCGGATGCGCGGGTGCAGCCAATGGCGCTCAGCTCAGTCGGCCGGTCGCCGTAGCGGCGCTGGAGATCCAGGTCTGCGAATGGGATGACGTCAGTGTCGTAGTTGTTCGCCGGGTTGTCATAGCTGACTAGCGCCCGGGTGTAACGGGTCTTCGCCGAGGCGCTGCCATAGGAGAACCTGCCGTCGATAACGTTCGACCGGGTGAAGACGTAGTCGAAGTCCTGAGCGCGCGGCATGTCCGCCTGCATCACCAGCTGGCCCTGCGCCCAGTACGTCATGCCCCGGTAAATCGCCGAGATATCGCGCAACAGCGACCAGGCATCGGCCTTGCCCTGCAGGTTCATGTCGCAGAGGAAGCGCGGTTCCTGCCCGCCCAGTCCGTTCGGCACCAGCTGATCGCAATACTGGGCAATGCGGTACAGCTCCCACTTATCCACCATGAACGGTTTGATGCGCTTGCCCAGGCCGAAGCGGTCTTCGGTGCAGATGCCGTAGGTAATCCACGCAGGGTTATTGGTCCAAGCCGATTTCATCGAGCCGTCCCACGTCCCGGTGTAGGTGCGCTGGATCGGGTCGTAGTTGCTCGGCACCATCCAGCGGCGCGCCTTGCACTTTACGGTGACGGCCGGGATGTTCGTGAACTGCTCGGCGTCGAATTCGATGTAGAGCAGCGCGGTGTTTGGGTATCGCAGCTTGGCGTCGATGACTTCGGTATAGCCAGCAACCAGCATGGTGTCGGCGATCTTGTTGGTGTTCTGGTTCGGCGTCAGGCGGCGCACGCGGATCTGCCAGCCGGTGGTGGCGTCCGGTAGATCAATGCGGCGCGAGCGCTCGTAGCGCGTGGTGGTCTTGCCGTCGACAGCATCCACCAGCACCTGCTGATAGGCACCGCCGTCGGTGGCGACGTCGATTGCGTACTCGATCCGGTAGCCGCCGACGTTTCCCTGGTCGTCAGAGCGTTGCAGCGCCGGCCATGCCAAACGCATGCGCACGGCGGAAAGCTGAGTGTTCGTGATCGAGCGCACCCACGGCGAATCGCTGCGCAGCTCAATGTTCAGCGACGTCTCGTTCTCCACGGACGGAATGCCGGGGATATACGTCTGATCCACCGAGCCTGGGCGCCAGTCCCACTTCACGTTCGGGAAGTTGTAGTTGCCGCTGGCATCGCGGATCGGCGTGTTGTCCAGGTAGATGTCGTAGTCAGTCGGGGCGCTGTCGAACTCACCCTCGCCCACGGCGATCAGCAGCTTGGCCAGGTTGGTCGAGCGCAGGCTGTCGCTGGCTTCGGTCGGCGACTTTGGCTTGCTGCTACCGCCCTTCTCGCCGTGGATGTCGATCTTTGCTGGTGCGCCCATGCTTTCCTCCAGGCGTAAAAAAACCGCCTAGCGGGCGGTCGGTGTGCTGCTGTCCTGATTACACTTTGTCTTCAGCCAGGATCGAGGCCGAGATGATCATCCCGCCCCACCGGCGTTCGCCGATGCAGATCGGTACCGGGTTGCCGCTGGCCGTGGTGTTCTTGGCGCTTCCGAAGGCGTAGGACGGCGAGTTCTCGGGGGAGGCACTCTGCTTCAGTCCGGACGCTTGGGGGCTGAGCATTTGAATGACGCCGCCGATCGCCATAGACGCGCCGGCCGCATACAAAAACGGCGATGCGGCTGCAAACGGAGTGAATGACAGCACATACGCTGCGGCGATCATCACTGTGCCGATAATGGTCTGTAACCCGCCGGCACGCTTGCTGCCACCAATCACTGGAACAATGCGGATTTCCCGTGTACCGCCGAGATCGAATCCGTCCATTCCGATGTTTGCGCGATTGCGGAAGATCGCAAACTTTAGTCCTAGGCGCTCCAGTCGTTTAATTTCCTCGGCGAACCCAGCAATGGTCGCATTGAGCGCACGGAACACCTCCACGGCCGATCCGCCGTCGAGAAGGAATGGCTTGCTTCGAAAAAAATTCTTCGCAAGCGAGCCGGACAACATGACTTTCGTCATTGGCGTGTAGGTAATTGCTGAGCACATGCCATTCTCCAGGCAATAAAAAACCGCCCGGAGGCGGTCTGTTCAGAGAGTCGTGGGTAGTATGTCGATCTGCCCATCGCCCCCGGTGAAAACTCGGTATTTCTTGATCGCGCCGTCTTTCACGATCGCTTCACGCTCCACTCGGGCTGCGCCCATGGAGCAGATGCCAGAGCCGGTGTAAGCGGCGCCAACTGAAAACGAATCAGGCGGCAGATAGAAAGATGCCTTCTGGCCCGGGTCGAGCTTGGCAGCTTGTTTGCCATCGATAAAAACGGCCATTGAACAAAGGCTTCCGGTCTGCCCAGAGTCGCGGATCACTTGCAGCGTCCCATATGCCCCCGATGGCTTGGCCTGGTAGGCCGACAGCTGGCTGGCCGGCGCCTGCTTGGCTTCATTGGACGGCACTGGCGAAGTCGCACACCCCGCCAACAGCGCTACCGCCAGCGCTCCTACGATCAATTTCATGCAGGTCACTCCTGTGGGAAAGGATGCACTGTAGCGCGACACTGTCCGGGCATCCAGCATGGATGAAAGGACAGTAGAATTCCGCGCGACTCAGCAAGTAGCATTACGCCACTACAATCTTGAGATAAAGTAACCATGGAAGGCTTCCCAATACCACCAACAATCTTCGTAGCACTGGGCGTAATAGTGGCAGCACTGCTGGCGGGGTTTTTCTCATTTCTAAATCTTGTGAGTGCAAAGGAAAACAAGGTCTCTGAATTTAGACTCGCTTGGCTAGACGGGCTTCGAGATGAAATTTCAAAGTACACTGCGGGCGTGCAGGAACTTTTAAGATTAGAAAAAAACGGCTTATATAAAAGAACAACGGGTATGCAAGACGCAGATTATAAAACCCTAAGGAAGGAATGGTACAACGATACCCGCGAAGCCTACTCGAACATTTTAGAAAGTTTATCTCGCATACAGCTAAGACTAAATAAAAAACATATTGAAGAAAAACCGAATGGCCACGAATCCATACTAATGGAATGTATAATTCGATCGAGGAAGCACTTTAGCCTAGGTGAATACAAAGAAGCCTTTGACTGCTGTGACGAAATCAGAAACGCAGCCGCGCCGCTGTTGAAATCAACTTGGGATTTGGTTAAAAATGGTGAACAGGGATATCAACGAGTCCGAACCATTGCAGCGAAGACTATTTCTTGGGGCATGATCGCTATAGTTTTAATTTTCGCCACGTTTTGTATTGCTGCAATGAATCAATCCAGCTCCGAAACTGAAAGATACACGATTCAAAACTTCAATCTAAATATTGAGCATTTGCAGAATCTAGATCCCAAGCCAACTACAAACCCTTCAAAGATTGCACCTACACCTGCACCCGCACCCGCACCCGCACCTGCGTCTGCACCTGCGTCTGCGCCTGATAAAGTTTTTAATAGATGATGAATCACCGTCTTCAAAGCAAGCTAACTGAGGACTCTAACGCTTGGCAATCCCGCTTTTCTTTACTGTACAGATACTCAGTAGCGCCCCGCCGACCTCCGATAGTAGCCTCTTGCCCTCAAGCACGGATTCTCCAGTCCTTTGCCTGCAAGCCCAAGGACTGGGATTGCGCCAATTTCGGCGCGCCTAACGCAAGGAAAGTGAAATGAGCGAGCCTGAAGAGCCAATGACGAAAGATACGCTGGACGGCTCGTATAACTACGGGATGCTGTCCGTGCTTCAAGTTTTAACCGGCTTCATATATGAAAAATCGACTCCTCATGAACGGCAATATTTAAAGGCGCAGCTAGAGCGCGCGAAGGCGCATCCGATTGCCAAATGGAACCGAAAAGAGGAAATCGATTTTTTCGAGGCTCCTTTTGAGTCCGCAGAGTCAGTCATGAAAGGGATAGATGAGCAACTTGCCGCGCACGCGAAAGGCTGATTGCCTCCTTCACTTTGTACATAGCAGCAAGCTTCGAAAGCAGCTCATTCTGGGCTGCTACTTTCTCCGATGGTTGATTCATTAGCCAAACTCCGAGCGGTTAATTCCGCATCATGTAATTGAAGGTGCATCTTTGTGCCTGAGAATCAGGCGGGTTCGGTCAAGCCAAGGCCCGCCGAAGACAATGACCTCTGACGGCCTGCCGTACAGGTGGTGCAGCAGGAACGGGCCGGGGCCAAACGTGGCGGCATCTTCACCAGGCAGAGCTGGATCAGCGCCGAGGAAGATCCCCGCGTGGTTCGGGTAAACCGTGCGTCCCACTTCCATCACGATCATGTCGCCGCGCTGCGGCTGGTCAACACGGTAGAAGCCGGCCGCCTCGTAGTTCGCTTCGTACAGGCTGGTGTTGTCCTTGCTTTCCCACCAGCCATCGGCACGCTTGAAGGCTTCGAACTCCAGCCCCCACTCGCGTCTGTACCAATCGGCGCAGACCTGCCAGCAGTCCCAGGCGCCGTGCACAAACGGTCGTTTCAGCAGCGGCACTTCACCAGTGGGAACGATGGTGCGCAGGTCGCCTTCCGGCCAGCTCAGAATGTGCCAAGGAATCGCCGTCGCTTCGCACATCGCAAGGTCGCGTGGTGACGGCCTGCTAGTCGCGTCCGGATGTGAATGAATAACGCCGATTACTTCGCCTTCGCCTTCGGCAGCTGCGTACTGCTCGGGATCGATCCGGAACTCTTCGTTCGGCTCGGTGGAGACATTGCTACAGGGGAAGTACTGCTGCTTGCGCCCGATTGCCAGCAGCAGCCCGCAGCACTCATTCGGGTAGTCGGCCGCCGCATGCTCCTGGATCGCGTTCAAGATGTGCTTTCGCATGTCAGCTCCTTGCGATCAGGGATACAGCGGGGAAGCCGCCGAACGGCAGCGGGTTGCCTTCGCCGAAGCGCGGGATACAACCCGTGCCCAGCGTCGCGTCGCATTGGTCCAGTTCAGGGTTGTCGGTGATGACGCCGTCCTTCGTGACGTACGGCCCGGTGTAACCGCAGTTCGGCCCGCGATAGCCACCGGTGAGACACCAATGGCACAGCGTTGTGGCCTGCCGGCCGATTGATTCGTTGCCAACGTCGCCCGGGCTGGCCAACTCCCAACTGACCGTCTCCCCGTCCTCGTTCGTCTTCTGATCGATGTACCAGACCTCGATCGTCTCTTGGGTTGGATCTGCCGTTGGATTGCCGGCCGGGAAGTTCGCAGCGTCGAGGTAGGTGCCGAGCGTGTGCCGCATCGTCAGCTTGAACTCCAGCAGATCCTCGAACGCCAAACAGAGCGCCGTGATGCGCCCGTTGACGTTGCCCACAGACAGAGTTGGCCGGACCGCTGTGCCGTCGCCGTTCGCCTCAATGCCGTCGATCTGCATCGGCCAGGCGCTGTACTCGTTGCCTTGCCAGTAGATCGCCTTGGCCGGCAGCTGGTCGGCATCGGCGCCGGCGGCGGCGGCGGCGGCGATAAGCTCGGCCGGTGTGTGCGGTATCGCGTGCCCATGAAAGCGCAGAACGTCCGCCCCGTAGTCGGTTCCGTCCAATTCAAACAGCAGCACTTCGCTGCCAGGCTCAAGCACTTGGATGTCACTGATCAGCGGCATGTTTGCCCCTTATGGATGGAATGCCCGCTCGAACGTGGCGGTGAGTTTGAAGACCCCGCCGCCCATTGGCGTGGGAGCGGGATTTTTGCAGGTGAACAGCCCGAGTTCGCCGAGCGGCGTTGTCCACAGAAACGCCTTTGCGCCGCCGTGCCGGTCAAGGAACCCCATGATTTCCTGCACCTTGGCCTTTCGACCGGAGCAGGTGATCGGATAGGAGTCCTCCTTGTTGTTCGGGCCGTCGCCAACATTCTGCGCGTAGCCGCCGCCGAACTTAGAGGTGCGCACCCGATAGGTGATTTCGGGTGTCTCACCGCGCTCGGTTGGCCAGGTGAATTTCTCGATGGCCATCAGGCCCTCCCATTGGCATTTCGAAAGCTGGTGCCGCCCGCTCGCCAAGAGTCAGCGACGGCCTTCTCGGCCACGGCCTGCATTTGCGATTGAAGGTTTTTCGATAGCGCTTGCTGGTCGATCTGCATGCCTTCAGACCCACGGTCCTCAGTCACCACCGTGACCGGCGCGCTGATGCTGATCGTTGTCCCGGAACCGCCACCAGCAGCGAGAACGCCGAGCTTGCCGCTGGAAGTCCTGGTCAGCGGCATGATCGCCTCCGGCCCCGCCTCACCCATGACTCCCGCCCGACCGCCGGCCATGCCGAACGCGGTCGGCGCGCTGACGATGCTGTTGGTGAAGGCGCCGCCGTTGGCGAACATCTGCACGCCCGACGACCAGGCACCGCCGAGCGCCTGCGGGAAGTAGCTGCTGGAGTAACCTGCCGAGAACGCGCCGAGATTCGAAGACGTTGCACCGGCAGATCCAGCCGCCAGCCCGTTACCGCTGCCTCCGCCAGTGAAGTAACTGGTGGCAGCACCGACGAGGCTGCTCAGCAGCGCAGAACTGGCCTGACGGGTCGCGATCCGCGCCATGTCCGCCAGAATCGACTTGGTGAAGTCAGCAAAAGACAGTTTCCCGGTCATGGCGAAGTTGACGACCGCGTCTTCCATCGAGCTGAAGGCGTTGCCGAACAGGGTCTTTGTCTGGCCGGCGATATTGCTCGCCGAGTTCAGATAATTGGCCCAGGCCGATGTTGCGCCCTTGGTCCAGTCCCCTTGAGCTTTCTCAACATCTGCGTAGTTTTGACGGATCTGATCGGTTGCAGCTTTGTTCGCATCGGCGAGCGCCTGCGACTTCCGAGAGAACTCCTCTTCCGACATGTTGCGGGATGGGTCAGATCGCTGATTTTCCAGCTCGAGCGATTGCTGAGCGAACCGATCTTGCTGGCTGTTCAGTTCGCCGTTCAGTGCGTTCTGCCGATCACCCTGGCCAACGCCAACTACCGCCCGCTGCCCTGCCAGCTCCAGTGCTCTCTGCTGCTGGCTCAAAGCCTGAACGTAGGAGGAAATCGCTCGCTCCTGCTTCGCCAGCCTTCCGGTTTCGCTGGTAGCGAGCACTTCGAGCTGGCTGTCAGCTTCCTTTTGAGCCTTGACCATGCCGGCGCGAGCATCGGCAATCTTCTGATCCAGTTGGATGCTTTGCGCGGCAGATGTGGTCTTTTTCGCCTTAGCGGCTTCCAGCGCAGCGATCTCAGCCTCGTAGGCTGCGGTCACTTCGTCGCGCTCGTTGCCGATCAGCGCTTCACGCTTCAGGGCATAGTCGGCTTGGGAAACGAGTCCAGCCTTCTGTGCTGCGTCCAATTCCTTTTGGGCGTTTTTGTATTCAGCGCTGATGGCTACCAGGTTGTTTTTGGCGTTGTTGAAACTGGTCAGATCGACCTGTGAACTGGCCGTTTTTGAATCCCTGAACTGGTCGTTGATGTTTGCCAGGTTCTTGTCGATCGCCGCCTGATTCAGGCGAGGATCGTTCGGCGCTACCTCGCGGATGTCTTCCAGTTGCCGCTTGTACTCCTTGATCGCGTCGTTACGTTTCTGCTCATTCGTCCACGCCGACTTGGTGAGAGCGTCGACCTTCGCCATGGATGAGACGGCATCACCTTGGGCCTTTGCCTGCTCACCTTGCCACTTGGCGATATCGGCTTCTGCAGCCTGCTGATCCTCCAGCATGTTGAGGCGATTTTGATAGAGATCGATCATCTCTTGCTTGTTCTGGAACAGGCCTACGTCGCCCGCCTGAGCGCCCGCCAAGTCACGGCGGGCTTGTTCGATATCAGCACCGATATCGCTGCGCCCGATATTCTTCAATCCATCAGCAGCGCGAGCAACTGCGTTGTATCCCCTCTCCCAAAAGCTAAGATTCTCGAGGATCCGCGGCGTGCGCTCGTTGATCGCATCGGCGAACGACTCAGTAGCCAGCTTCACGGCGCCGGCATGGTCGCCCTGCTTCTCCAGTGCGGTGATCTGCGAGTAAACCGACGCGGTGAGATAGTGGTACTGCTCATTCAGCGCAGCAGATGCCTTGACCGGGTCGTCGGCGAGCTTGGCGAACTCCGCGACAGTCTCGCTAACGGCCTTGCCGGTCGCTTCCTGCATCGACACCGCTGCTTGAGTGATGCCCGTAAAGCTTTCGCCAGCAATCTTTCCATTGCCGGCCAGCAGCGCGAGAACCTCAGCGGCTTGCCCAGTAGTGCCGACAGTCGCGCTCACCTGACGCGCCATATCGCCGATCTGTCCAGCACTCACACCGGCGTAATTGCCGGTCAGGATCAGCGATTTGTTGTAGCTGTCCTGCTCCTCGCTGCCCTTGTAGAAAGCGTATGCAAGACCGCCGGCGGCGGCAGTGGCCAGCGCCAGCGGGCCGAGAATCGCCAGCAGGCCCGCCGCGCCTTCACCTGCACCGGCACCCAACTGCGCGATTGCGCGAACGCCGCTGCCCCAATCCCCCGAGGACAGTGCATTCCCCAGCTGCACCACATTTTCCTGCGCCTGGCGCGAGCCGAGGCGCAACTTTTCGAAGCCGGTGGTGGTTTTGTTGAGCTTGTCGTAATCCTTATCGATCTTGCCCAGCGCGGCGTTGTACTCATCCTGGCTGATGCGGCCGGCGTCCAAGTGCTTGCCCAGTTGCTCTACCTGAGTATCCAGCTTTGCCAGTGCGGCGCGGGCCGGGTCGATAGCACCCAGCAGGCTGGTCAGTGCCTTCTGTTCATCCATGGCCGACTTGGCCAACGCGACCTGCTGCTTGTCGAGCTGCGCCGAGATCTTCGCGGCCTCAGCCTCGCCATAGGCGCCCGTTCTGGTCAGCTTCGCGAGCGCTTCCCGCTGCTTTGCGAGATCCTGCGTGGTCTTGGCGTTGGTAGAGAGCGATTTCTCCAGCGCCTGCATTTCGTTCATCAACGAAACGGCGGACTGCTCGGCGCGGCCGCCGGCCTTCGCCATTTCATCCAGGCTGGTTTTGGCCTGAATAGCGTCGGCCGAGTCGATCTTGACGCCGAGTTCTGCAATGTTCATCGACTCACCTTGAATAGATGCCCGCGTTTACGGGCTGTTTTCCCTTTCCTCTGCCATGACGCGCAGGGCTTCGCCTTCCAGCACCTGAAGGTCAGGGAAGATTTCAGCGAGTTTCTTTTTCTTGATGCCGAGGAAAGCGGCCACGTCGCGGATGCTGCTGTAGTCGAGACCAATAGCGCCGCCGGCGCCGACACGCCACTGAGTGGACATCCTGTTGAACAGGAGGAAGGCTGGCCAAAGACATGGCCAAACTTCGAATTCCTCTTCAATGTCCTCGGCGTCCAACCCGAATGCGGCAAGTTGCTCCGCATTCGGAGGGGGCTCATACATGGCGCGGGCGGCGCGAATCAGTTTCCCGTGCGGGCCTTGGCGTAGGCCGCTTGGTAGGCATTTACCACGGCCTCGGTTGCACCGTGGCAAGAAGTCACCAGCGCCTTGATGCCCTCGTCGTCGAACTTGTCATCGAACTCCCAGCCAACAACCAGATCCTTGATCTGCTGCACTTGGTTTTCGGTGTCGACCGCAACGATCTGCGACATCGTAGGCTTGTCGCCGAACTGTTCGAGACTTTGCTTTTGTCGCTGATTCCATCCATCGAACAGCGCGGCAAGTTCGATGCGGTCTCGATATTTGAAAGTGAATTCCACCTTCACCGGATCCTGGCCAACTACCGGGACCATCACTGCACCGGGGAAAGTTGGCGCTTGCGCAATTTTGAACTTCGCCATGATTAAGCCCCGCCGCCAGCAGCAACCGGCGCGCGATACGCGGTGATTTCAGCGTTGATGGTGAAGCCAAAGGAAACGGCCGCACCTTCGTTGCGCACCAGCGTCGGAGTTTTGTTGAAGGATGCGTAACCGGCGTAATAGATCGTTTTGCCGTTGGGCAGCGACATACGCAATATGCGCACTTCCTTCTCTCGATCGGCTTTATCCAGTTCTTCATACCAGGCCAGGCTGTCATCGTCAGCCAGCTGGAAAGCGAACGCCTGCGCATTTTTGGTGGTCGGGATCTGCTTGTCACGGCGCGCTTCGAGCGGCGCGTAAGTCCAGTATTGCTGCTCGCCGCCGGACATGGAGTTGCCGATCACCTGGTTGACGGCTACCCAGCCGGTCACTTTCTTGGCGGTACCGCCGCTGATTCCATCGGGAAAGAAAGCCACGTTGGACGTGTCGATGCCTTCCAGTGTGAATGCGCCCGCCGCCGCGTTGGATACACGCACGGCGCGCTCGTTGATGTCCTCCCAGCCGGAGGTGATCAGAAGGATATCGCCATTGGCAAAGCCGTTCGCAGCGCTGGTAGCGACCCCCGGATTCGCGTTGCTGATTGCCGAAATAATCTTCGCGGCGGCGAATCCGCTGGAAATTGAAAGCGTCGCCCCGTTGGGGAAGTAAACAGACATGGGTTTTCCTCTTTGCAGAAATGACAAAACCCGCGCAGAGGCGGGTTCAGGATTTGCCCAACGGGCGGGTTATGGCGTGGTGTCGGACCGATATGAGAACGACAGCGGGACGGTATAGGTTGAATCGCCTGTGATGCCTGGGCCGACATCAACAGGCGTCATGGGCGTAACTACAAAACCGTTCTTCACGTCGCGCACATAAAGCGGAAATAACGCGATGAGCTCGGCGGCAATGGGGTTGGCTTTTGCTTTACCTGTGCCTGCCGGGCAAACAATGCTGACCTGGAACACGCCGGTATACAGCCGGTGGTCTCCGCCGAGCGTGTTGCTGGCCGTGTCGCCCGGGATGGTGAACGCCCTCAGATAGGTCTCGCCTGTCGCCGGGGTGTAAGCCATGTTCTCAAAAACGATTTTTAGCTTTTCCAGCCTGGCATTGTTCCAGGCGATCAGCTTTGCCTCGTAGATCGAGGCGATGATGGCGTGACTCATACCTGGTTGTTCCTGATGGCCTCCAACACGATCTGCTGGAAGCGAGCCACGGTTACCCGGACCATGCCGCCGGGGGCCTGGGTCGAATGACCGAACTCCAGCGGAATCGCGTAAGGCAAGTTGTTGATGATGTAGGCCATCTGGCCGGCGGAGAAGTCGCTCATTGCTGCTACCAGCGCCGCGGTAGTCTCGGCCCCGGTCGGGTCAACCTCGTCGAAGGTGACGCTCTCGACCACGCCGAGAGAGATGTGCCAGTTCGCGCGGAACCGGCCGCCGACGTAGCCTTCGGGCGCCTTGATGTCCATGCCATCGTTGAGCTTGCGGCCTTTCTTGAGCCTGCCACCCTTGGTCAGGTTGGACGGGTCGCTGCGCAGCGCAGTGTTGTGTTCGTCGACAGCCTTGTTGTACTTGGTCGCAATCGCATTCTGCGCCCAGATCTCCGGGTTGCCCACGGGAGACATGCGGATCAGGCTGCTGCCGACCTCGATGATGATCTCGCGCACACTTGCGTCGATGGCTTCGCTAGTCTGGGCCGCGAACTCGGCGAGACTCAGCGCGAAGCTGCCGGATTGACCGGCGCCCGCCCGGTTCACGACCTCACCTGCAATTCGTAGAGAATCGGCGTGCCGGCCGGGTTGATTTCTTTCAAGGGAGGGATGATTGACCAAGTGCGACCTTGAACAACGATCTTGTTCAGTAACTCAGGCACCCACTCCAGCCCCTGCGCGGCGATCTTGAGCTTCTTGTCGCCCTGCCTGATGAGGCTGTTGGTCTGGAACTCCTGACCCGAGAAATCGAGCAGGATGCCCTGGGCGGTCTGTTCGATGGTGGCGCCTGGTGCCTCACCGCCCAACTCAGGGTCATACTCGCCCGGCTCAGTCTTGCTGATGATCACGGGCTGGCCGAACTCTGTGATCATCTCCAGAGCCATCACGGCCATTTCGTCGTAGAAGGTGGCCATCGTGGCTCCGGATGCATAGGCGTTATCGGGCGGTTACTATCAGCTGCCCAATAGGCCGCCGAGAAAGGAAAAGGAAATCACTATGACCACTGAAAATCAGCACGCACGCGAAGTCATAGCCAGGATGCAACGCCTGTGCTCCCAGGCTGATGATTTAATGGCATTGCACGCAGGTAAGACCATATTCAATCGACTGGAGAAAGATGAGCTGCAGCAGGGATTTCGGTCGCTCAAAGAGGAAATTAAGCGCTACGCCAAAACCGGAACGATCGATGGCAAAAAGCGCGCCCGCAGTGAGCTCGAAGAGTTTTATTTTGAGCCAGCAGTAAGAACTGCCGCAGCCAACATCCTGGTAAGCGTAAATGCTGATCCAGCTTCACAGGCGTGGTTCTCCTGTGTCTATGGCATTCAAACCGACGTCGGGTACCTACTTTCTCAACTGACAGAACAGTTTCCAAACTAGGCGCGGACTGCGAATAGCCCGCGTTTCTGCAGGTAATCGGCAAACTGCGTTGCGCTCGGCCGGTCCGGCGCCGCGGGCATCAGTCGGCCGCTGGTGTTCGGAATGGTCGCGTATTCGCGAGTTACCGCACCCTCGACACGCTCCAGCGTCACCGCGCCTTTGCGCTTCTCGATCGGGTCGACGTCGTCGGTGTGGATCTCGGCAGCCAAAGCCATTTGCCCGTACTGGATCCGCGCCGGCAGGTAGTTGTCGGGCTTGATTTCGTAATCCAGTTCGACGCCGCGGCGTGGCCAGGACAGCGCCTGTTCGCTGTTAGACTTTCGCCCTTTCCACGTCATGCCATCCATTGCCAGCGCGGACCGGCGCAGCAGCGCTTCCTGTGCTGGCACTTCCGCCGGGATGGTCACGCCGAATTTCACGGCGTACATGGCCAGGTCTTCGGCAGATGCGTAGCTTTCGGCGTCAGGCTTGCCGGTACCGTCCTCGATGATGAGTGTCATGAATCAGCTCGCTGTGGTGTGCTGGATCGGGCGCCGCGTTGTCAGCGCCCGGATGGTTACGCCTGATGTAGATCAGCAACTGCCTTTTCCAGCGATTCTACCGAAGCATTCGCCCGATACGTCACATTGGCGGAGTCGAGTTGCGCTTTGAGGCTCGCGATCTTCTCAGCATTGTCGACGGGCTCCGCTGCTGCCTTGAGACGTGCAACTTCGCCACGTAGCGATTCAACCTCGCCCGCCAAGTTGTTGCGTTCAACCGTGAGGGTTTCGAAACCTTCGTGGATGGCTTTCAGCGCACCGAACAAGCGGATCGGCAATTCGCCGGCGCCCGGGTGTTCCAGTTCGGTCAGGCCTTCTGCAGCTTCGATCAGCAGCACGACGCCATCGCGCTCAGCATTCAACTTGTCGATCAGCTCCTGCAGCGCGGCGTGATCACCACTATCTGCGATCAGCAGCACCGGCGCCGGTTCAACCTGCCGCACCGTCACCTCCGGCACATCATCGGCCTCTCCATCGCGACTTTCTGTGATGTTCGCGTCAATGATGCGCAGCCCGTGTTCCTTCGCCAGCGCCTTTACATCTTCCCGGTACTGGTGAAACGGTCCGGGTAGATACCAGATTTTGTTGCTCATGATTGCATCTCCGCCAAGCCGGGCACACGTCCCGGCTTGGACATCACAGGGTTACTTGGAGGCGTCACCGATCAGAGCCACACCGGCGGTGTGCTTGATGCTGGTAGCGGTCTTGTCCCAGTTGGTACCGGTCGCCAGCTCGGCGTCGGTCGGAGACTTGCCGCCGGTGGTGGTGTCCCAGGTGTAACCCTTCAGACCCAGGCCGAAGGTGTAGTCGGTCTGGAGCGTGGTTTCGATCCGCTCCTTGCCGTTGGTGGTCTGAACGTTGCTGATGATGTCGCGGCCGTCATGGACCAGCGCAGCGCCTTGCACCAGGGACAGGATGATTTCCTTGTTCGGGGTGCCGGCCTGCATCAGCGCAGGGGCATCCGTCACAACGGAGATCTTGCCGAGGATGTCCACCACGCGAACGTTGCCCGCCTGGAACAGCTGCTGCTGGTTCGCCAGGTTCTGGCCGACCAACTTGTGGTAGCTGGTGCCTTGCATAACCTGGGTGACCAGGTTTTGACTGGCGTCGCCGAACTTCGCGTGGGCGTTGTTCAGACCGGCGTAGGTGATGCCTGCGGTCGCCGACACATCGTTGACTGCGGCGGCTTGGGCGGTGATCGCTGCAACCAGTGCCGCGATCGCAGTGTTCAACTGGTCCTTAAGCAGGATTTCAGCGAACGCGCGGCTGGCAACCTCGATGCCTTGCGCGGTCGGGCGCTCCAGCCAGGTCATCTGCGATGGCTCATAGCGGATCGGACCGAAGCCGCCGGCGACTTTCACCGAAGTGTTCTTCAGCTCGGTCAGGTCGGTGGCAGCGACGGCGGCGTTGGCGCTGTAGCGGTCTACGCGGCGCTGGGCAGCAGCAAGAGTCTGGAAAAACGACTCTTGGAGGAAGTCACCAGTGAAGCCGTCCGGGGACAGCACAATTGCGCCGCGGCTCGCAGCGTTGAACGCGGCGAGATATTGATCCAGCGTCTCGAGAGTCGCCGGCATGATGTATTCGTTAAAAACCTGCATTTGCGACAGGGACATGAGTTATTTCCTTAAGATTGAGGGAGATCTGGGAACCGGCTTGCGATTGCAGCCGTGCGTTCCTCTTTGGTACCGCCGATTTTTCCTTTCGGGGCCCCGCCCCCACCACCTGCAC
>NZ_RCOD01000030.1:0-3821 GCF_004307505.1 Pseudomonas sp. Sample_11 | reverse complement strand
TCGACCCGCAGGACCCGCGCCGGGTGCTGGCGCGGATTCGTCTGGCGGGCGACACCCCGGTCAAGGAAGACACCCAGGCCAAGCTGGCACTGACCGGCATTACTGGCACGTCGATCATCCAGCTCAGCGGCGGCACACCCGAGAGCCCGAAACTGCGCGGGCATGACGGCAAGTTGCCAACGCTGGTCGCCTCGCCCTCGCCTATCTCACGTCTGCTCAACGACAGCAGCGACTTGATGACCGGCATCAGCGCCCTGCTGCAAAACGCCAACCACATGTTCTCCGCGGAAAACGTCGAGCGTGTGAGCAAGACCCTTGCCCATCTGGAACAGACCACCGGCACCATCAACGACCAGCGCGGCGACATCAAACAAGCCATGCAGCAACTGGCGACCGTCGGCAAACAGGCCGGCAGCATGCTCGAGCAGACCTCACTGTTGATGCGCAACGCCAATGGCCTGCTTAACGATCAGGGCAAGCAGGCCTTGGGCAGTGCCGAACAGGCGATGAAGTCGCTGGAGCAAAGCAGCGTGACCATCAACGGCTTGCTCAGTAAAAACCAGAATTCGCTGGATAACGGCATGCAGGGCCTCAACGGCCTGGCTCCGGCGATTCGCGAACTGCGCGAGACGCTGACCTCGCTGCGCGCCATTTCCCAACGCCTTGAGGCCAACCCCAGCGGCTACCTGCTGGGCAGCGACAAGAACAAGGAATTCACCCCATGAAGCTGACTCGAATCGCCCTGCTCGGCGCTGGCCTGACCCTGATCGGCGCGTGCTCGATCTTGCCCAAGTCGGAACCCTCGGACGTCTACCGCCTGCCCGCTGCACCGGCACCCGTCTCGGCCAGCCCGGCGACGACGCAGTCGTGGTCGCTGCGCTTGGATAAATTGCAGGCCAGCGAAGCACTGAACCGGCCGAGCATTGCCGTTATCCCGCAGGGCGATGTGATCAGCAGCTACAAAGGCTCGCGCTGGAGTGATCCGGCGCCGGTGCTGCTGCGCAATCGCCTGCTCGATGGATTCCAGCGTGATGGTCGGGTGACGCTGCTGAGCACCGACGACAGCAACTTCCAGGCGGATCTGGAGCTGGGCGGCAGTTTGCAGGCGTTTCAGACCGAATATCAGGGCACCCAGGCCGGCGTCGTGGTGCGGGTCGATGCGTTGCTGGTGCGTGGTTACGACCAGCGCATCCTCGCCAGCCGCCGTTTTGAAGAGCGCCAGTCGCTGAATGATGTGCAGGTGCCAGCGGTGGTCGCCGGCTTTGGTAAGGCCAGTGATCGCCTTACGGCCAAGGTTGTGACATGGGCCGTGGAGCAAGGGCAGAAACTGGCCCCCCAAAGGCCTTAAGCCCAACACAATCCCTGTGGGAGCGGGCTTGCCCGCGATGGCGGTGTGTCAGCTACCAGATATTTCGGATGTGCTTCCCTCATCGCTGGCAAGCCAGCTCCCACAGGGTTCTTTATCAACCAAAGAACCAGTAGCAGACAGCGATAGCGCCGATCACTCCGGCAAACTCCGCCAGCAACGCACACCCCACCGCGTGCCGTGCGCGTTGAATCCCCACCGCGCCGAAGTACACCGCCAGCACATAGAACGTGGTTTCGGTACTGCCCTGCACCGTCGCCGCGACCAGCGCCGGGAAGCTGTCGACGCCGGAAGTCTGCATGGTCTCGATGAGCATCGCCCGCGCGGCGCTGCCGGAAAACGGTTTGACCATCGCCGTCGGCAGCGCATCGACGAAGCGCGTATCCCAACCCGCCCACTCGACCAGATGGCGAATGCCGTCCAGGCCGAAATCCAGCGCACCAGAGGCGCGCAGCACGCCAACCGCACAGAGCATCGCGACCAGATACGGCAAGAGGTTCTTCGCCACATCGAAGCCTTCTTTCGCGCCTTCGACGAACGCTTCGTACACCTTGACCTTGCGCAGCGCGCCGATCAGCAGAAACAGCATGATCAGGCCGAACAGCGTGAGATTGCCGAGGATCGACGACAATCCCGCCAGCGCTGTCGCGGAAAGCGTGCCGAGCAGCGCCATGAAGCCGCCAAGGATCAGCGCGCCGGGCAGCAGATAGGCGAGCACCACCGGGTCCCAGATGCGCAGGCGTTGCATGAAAGCTACGGAGAGAAAACCGACGATAGTCGAGCAACTGGTCGCCAGCAGAATCGGCAGGAACACCAGCGTCGGATCCGGCGCGCCTTGCTGGGCGCGGTACATGAAGATGGTCACGGGCAGCAGGGTCAGCGACGAGGCGTTGAGCACCAGAAAGAGGATCTGCGCGTTGCTGGCGATGGTGGCGCTGGGATTGAGCTCCTGCAACGCTTTCATGGCTTTCAGGCCGATGGGTGTGGCGGCGTTGTCCAGGCCCAGACCGTTGGCGGCAAAGTTCAGCGTGATCAGGCCAAGGGCAGGGTGGCCGGGCGGGACTTCCGGCATCAGCCGCAGAAACAGCGGGCCTAGGACCTTGGCCAGCCACTCGACGATTCCGGCTTTCTCGGCGATGCGCAGAAAGCCCAGCCACAGGGTGAGGGTGCCGAATAGCAGCACCATGACTTCGACCGACAGCTTGGCCATGGCGAAAATGCTTTCCACCATCGCCGCGAAGATCCCGGCGTTGCCGCCGATCAGCCACTGCGCCAGCGCCGACACGGCTGCAACGATGAAGAAGCCAAGCCACAGGCCATTAAGCATCAGTCAAATCCCCCGAAGAATGCGGCGAATGATAGCGGGGTCGCCAGAAACGACAAACCCCGGATTGCTCCGGGGTTCGTATGGATCTGCCGCCCCCCGATTTACTGGGTGGCCTCAATCTACTGTAGGAGCTGCCGAAGGCTGCGATCTTTTGATTTTGTTTTTTAAAAGCAAGATCAAAAGATCGCAGCCTGCGGCAGCTCCTACAGGGGGGTGTCAGTTCTTGGAAATCTCGCCCGCCGGCAGTTTTTCCTTGCTGCGCCAGTGCGGCAGGGAGTTCCAGTAGCGCTCGCCCTTGGCGTCGTCGTACATGCCTTCCCAGCGCGCGATGACCAGCACCGCCAGGGCGTTACCGATCACGTTCAGTGCGGTACGCGCCATGTCCATGATGCGGTCGACACCGGCGATGAACGCCAGGCCTTCCAGCGGGATGCCAACGCTGCCCAAAGTGGCCAGCAGCACCACGAAAGACACGCCCGGTACGCCGGCGATACCTTTGGAGGTGACCATCAGGGTCAGCACCAGCAGCAGTTGCTGGCTGATCGACAGGTCGATGCCATACAGCTGGGCAATGAAGATCGCCGCGATCGACTGGTACAGGGTCGAGCCGTCGAGGTTGAACGAGTAACCGGTCGGTACCACGAAGCTGCAGATGGCTTTCGGCGCGCCATAGGCTTCCATCTTCTCGATTACCCGTGGCAGCACGGTTTCCGAAGAAGCGGTGGAGTAGGCCAGCACCAGCTCATCCTTGAAGATGCGCATCAGCTTGAGCACCGAGAAGCCGAACAGCTTGGCGATCAGGCCCAGCACGACGAAGGCGAAGAAGGCGATGGCGACATAAACCAGGATCACCAGTTTTGCCAGCGGCAACAGCGAAGCGAAGCCGAAGTTGGCGACGGTCACCGCGATCAGTGCGAATACGCCAATCGGAGCGTAGTTCATGATCATGTGGGTGACTTTGAACATGCTTTCCGAAACGCCCTGGAACATCTTCACCAGCGGCTCGCGCAGGTCCGACTGCAGGCTCGACAGGCCGAGACCGAACAGTACGGAGAAGAAGATGATCGGCAGCATTTCGCCGCGAGCCATGGCCGCGAAGATGTTCGACGGGATCAGGTTGAGGATGGT
>NZ_RCOD01000054.1:76203-106057 GCF_004307505.1 Pseudomonas sp. Sample_11 | reverse complement strand
GCCTTCTCGATCTCGGCTTTGATCATGCCGCTCATGGCCGACATCATCAGGCCCAGCTCGACGTCGACCCTGATCGAATCGTCCGCCACGTGCACTTCACCTTTCACGCCGGAGCGCTTGAGGTTCAGGGTGTCGCCCGACCACTGCGGCTCAAGGCCGTATTGTTCATTGAGCTTTTTGGCCAGTTTGTCGGCCTTTTCGCGGGCGGCGTCCTTGCCCAGAGTGTGGGCGCGCTCAACACTGATTTTGGCCATGGAATGACTCCTGATGATTGAATGGCTGACGTTGAATCTTGACCGCATCTGCGGCAAATCGTCCCGAAGGTTGCCCATCTTACCTTTAGCCATTCCAAGACAAAGCATGGCTTGGGGATTAGAATGTCGCGCATTCTCTTTTGGTGACAGCGATATGACTGATCAGCGCAAAGGCAGCGATGCCGAACCCACCACTCACTTCGGCTTCAAAAACGTTCCGGAAAGCCAGAAAGCGGAAAAAGTCGCTGAGGTTTTCCATTCCGTAGCCGCGAAATACGACCTGATGAACGACCTTCTGTCGGGCGGCATGCACCGTCTGTGGAAGCGTTTCGCGATCGAGCTTTCCGGCGTGCGCAGCGGCAACCGCGTGCTCGACATCGCCGGTGGCACCGGCGACCTGACCCGCAAGTTCTCGAACCTCGTCGGCCCGACCGGCCAGGTCGTGCTGGCCGACATCAACGAGTCGATGCTCAAGGTCGGCCGTGATCGTCTGCTCGATCTGGGCGTTGCCGGCAACGTCGAATTCGTTCAGGCCGATGCGGAAAAACTGCCGTTCCCGGACAACCATTTCGACTGCGTGACCATCGCCTTCGGCCTGCGCAACGTGACGCACAAAGAGGACGCGTTGCGTTCGATGCTGCGCGTGCTCAAGCCCGGCGGACGCCTGCTGGTACTGGAATTCTCCAAGCCGACCAACGCGCTGATGTCGAAAGCCTACGACGCCTACTCGTTCGCCTTCATGCCGCTGATGGGCAAGCTGATCACCAACGATTCGGAAAGCTATCGCTACCTGGCCGAATCGATCCGCATGCACCCGAATCAGGAAACCCTGAAGTCGATGATGGTCGAGGCCGGTTTCGACCGCGTGACCTATCACAACATGACCGCAGGCATCGTCGCCCTGCACCGCGGCATCAAACCCTGATGTTGCTCACCGGGCTGCTCGCCAGCGTCGAACTCGGCCTCAACCGGGTGCTGCGTCTCGACAGCACGGCGCTGCCGCGCCTGGCGCATCTGACCGGCAAGGTGATTGCCGTCGACTGCCGCAGCCCGGCGCTGCAACTGTTCATCCTGCCCAGCGACGAAGGCTTGATGCTTGCCTCGCAGTGGGCAGCGGATGTCGATTGCACGTTGCGCGCACCGGCCTCGAGCCTGGTGAAACTGGCCCTGAGCAAAGACAAGACCGCGGTGCTGCACGCGCCGGAAGTCGAGCTCGATGGCGACAGCGGCGTGCTGCTTGAGCTGGCCGGCCTACTGCAGGATCTCGAGCTGGACTGGGAGTACGAACTCTCGCGCTGGCTCGGTCCGGTCGCCACGCAACTGCTCGGTGGTCACCTGCGCAGCCGCGCACGCTGGTATCAACAAGGATTTGCCAGCCTCAACCAGAATCTTGCCGAATACCTCGCCGAAGAATCGCGCACCCTCGTCGGGCAGCGCGAAGCCGAAGCGCGGTTCAGCGAACTGGACCGGATCAAACTTGATCTGGAACGACTCGAGGCGCGTTTCGAGCGCCTTTCCCGATCCCTCGACCCAAGCGATAACGCATGAAGCTGCTTGCCGTCCGCCGTCTGTTGCGCATCCAGCGCGTCGTGATCCGCTACCGCCTCGATGACCTGCTGTTCGATCTGCCACTGCCCTGGTTCCTTCTGGCCGTGCGCTTTTTGCTGCCGTGGCGCTGGCTGCCGCGCAAGCCGCTGGAACTCAACCGTGGTGCGCGCTTGCGTCTGGCGTTGCAGGATCTGGGGCCGATCTTCATCAAGTTCGGGCAGATTCTTTCGACCCGCCGCGACCTGTTGCCGGAAGACATCGCCGATGAGCTGATGCTGCTGCAGGACCGCGTGCCGCCGTTCGATTCGCAAGTGTCGATCAAGCTGATCGAAGAACAGCTGGGCAAGAAAATCAGCGAAGTGTTCAGCCGTTTCGACGTCGCCCCGCTGGCCTCGGCCTCGGTAGCGCAGGTGCATGCGGCGCAGCTCAAAAGCGGCGAAGAAGTCGTGGTCAAGGTGATTCGTCCGGGCCTGAAACCGATCATCGCGCAGGATCTGGCATGGCTGTTCATCCTTGCCCGCGCCGCCGAGAAGTTCTCCGCTGACGCGCGCCTGCTGCACCCGGTCGATGTGGTGCAGGACTACGAAAAAACCATTTACGACGAACTCGATCTGTTGCGCGAGGCGGCCAACGCCAGCCAGTTGCGCCGCAACTTCGAAGGCTCGCAGCTGCTTTATGTACCGCAAGTCTATTGGGACTGGTGCCGGCCGAAAGTGCTGGTCATGGAGCGCATCTACGGCATCCAGGTCACCGATCTGGCGACCCTCGCTGACCAGCGCACCGACATGAAAATGCTCGCCGAGCGTGGCGTGGAGATCTTCTTCACTCAGGTGTTCCGCGACAGTTTCTTCCACGCCGACATGCACCCGGGCAACATCTTCGTCAGCACGGTCAATCCGTGGAGCCCGCAGTACATCGCGATCGACTGCGGCATCGTCGGCAGCCTGACCCCGGAAGACCAGGATTATCTGGCGCGCAACCTGTTCGCCTTCTTCAAGCGTGACTACCGCCGTGTGGCGCAGTTGCACATCGATTCGGGCTGGGTACCGGCGGAAACCAAACTCAACGAATTCGAAGCGGCGATCCGTACGGTGTGCGAACCGATCTTCGAAAAACCGTTAAAAGATATTTCATTTGGCCAGGTGCTGATGCGCCTGTTCCAGACCGCTCGCCGTTTCAACATGGAAGTGCAGCCGCAACTGGTGCTGTTGCAGAAGACCTTGCTGAATATCGAAGGCCTCGGGCGTCAGCTGTACCCGGATCTGGATCTGTGGAACACCGCGCAGCCGTTTCTCGAGCGCTGGATGCGCGAACGCGTCAGCCCGAAAGCCTTGCTGGGCAACGTGCAGAGCCAGCTGGAGCAGATTCCGCACCTGTCGAACATGGCCCGCGATCTGCTCGAACGCATGTCGCAACCCCACGCCAAAGACCCACCGCCGCCGTGGCGCAAACGCAAGGACGACTGGTTCCTGCGCCTGCTCGGCTGCGCGCATCTGGCCGGCGGCGCGATCCTCGCTGCGGGTGGTCCGCTGACCGAGTGGGCGCATTGGCCCGCCGGAATCATGATCGCAGTCGGTTTGTATCTGGTCGTTCGCCGATAGCACGAATCAGCTGCAAGTTATAAGCTGCCAGCTGCAAGCTTGACGACACCGGAACACCGCAACCTGCTTTTACTTGCAGCTTGAAGCTTGAAACTCGAAGCTGCTTTTCAGGAATTGAAGATGAAAAACTGGCTGGACGAGATCAAGTGGGACGCTGACGGCCTGGTGCCGGCGATTGCCCAGGATCACAAGACCGGGCGCGTATTGATGATGGCCTGGATGAACCGCGAAGCGCTGGAACTGACCGCTGCGGAAAATCGTGCAATCTACTGGTCACGTTCCCGTGGCAAGCTGTGGCGCAAGGGCGAAGAGTCCGGCCATGTGCAGACCCTGCATGAAATGCGCCTGGACTGTGACGCCGACGTGATCATCCTGATGGTTGAACAGATCGGCGACATCGCCTGCCACACCGGCCGTCAAAGCTGCTTTTACCGGGTCTTCGAAAACGGCGACTGGAAAACGGTCGACCCGGTACTGAAAGACCCGCACGCTATCTATTCCGCAGGACACACACATGAGTGACACCCTGACCCGCCTCGCTCAGGTACTTGAAGAGCGCAAAGGCGCAGCCGCCGACAGTTCGTATGTCGCCAGCCTGTATCACAAGGGGCTGAACAAGATTCTGGAGAAAGTCGGCGAAGAGTCGGTCGAAACCATTATTGCCGCCAAGGATGCCGCCATCAGCGGCGATTGCAGTGATGTGATCTACGAGACCGCCGACCTGTGGTTCCACAGCATGGTCATGCTCGCCCAACTGGGGCAGCATCCGCAGGCCGTGCTGGATGAACTGGACCGTCGCTTCGGCTTGTCCGGACACGTCGAGAAAGCCTCGCGTCCGTCCGCCTGAACAACTTTTAGAGAGGAATCGCCACATGGGCATTTTTGACTGGAAACACTGGGTCGTCATTCTGATTGTCGTGGTGCTGGTATTCGGTACCAAGAAACTGAAAAACCTCGGCACCGACGTTGGCGAATCGATCAAGGGCTTTCGCAAAGCCATGAACGACGACGAAAAACCGGCCGAGCCTAGCGTGACCCCGCCGGCCCAGCCTGTGCCACCGGTGCAGCCGCAAACCACCGCTCAGGCCAACCCGCCGCACACCATCGACGTGCAGGCGCAAAAAGTCGAAGAGCCGATCCGCAAAGACGTGTGAGCACTGACTAATGTTTGGTATCAGCTTCTCTGAACTGCTGCTCGTCGGCCTCGTCGCCCTGCTGGTGCTCGGCCCCGAGCGTCTGCCGGGCGCTGCGCGCACCGCCGGTCTGTGGGTCGGCCGCCTGAAGCGCAGCTTCAACGCGATCAAACAGGAAGTTGAACGTGAAATCGGTGCCGACGAGATCCGTCGGCAACTGCACAACGAACATATTCTGTCGCTGGAGCAAGAGGCGCGGAAGATTTTCAATCCGAACCAGCAGGAGCCGACGCCGGTCGAGCCTATGGGCGAGCAGACGATTCACAGCGCTGCCGCTCCCACTGCACCTGCACCTGTTGTAACACCGCCAGGACCGGCGCCGGTTACTGCGAATACATCGGTTGAACACGTAGCGCCCTCCGCCGCGCCGACTACACCAGCGCCTCAAGACCCTACACTGCCGCCGCGAGCCCCATGAGCGATCTTCCGGAAAACGACCAGCACATGCCGCTGGTATCGCACCTCACCGAGTTGCGCACCCGCCTGCTGCGTTGCGTGGCGGCGATCTTCATTATCTTTGCCGGGCTGTTCGCGTTCACCCAGCAGATCTACACCTTCGTCTCGACGCCGCTGCGCCAGTATCTGCCGGTCGGCGCGACGATGATCGCCACAGACGTGTCGTCGCCGTTCCTGACGCCGCTGAAACTGACGATGATGGTTTCGCTGTTTCTTGCGATTCCAGTGATCCTGCATCAGATCTGGGGCTTTATCGCACCGGGCCTGTACAAGCATGAAAAACGCGTCGCGGTACCGTTGCTGATCTCCAGCATCCTGCTCTTCTACATCGGCATGGCGTTCGCCTATTACTTCGTTTTTCCGCTGATCTTCAAGTTTTTCGCCGCTGCCACCCCGGCCGGCGTGGAAATGATGACCGACATCGCCAGCTACCTCGATTTCGTCATGACGCTGTTCTTCGCCTTCGGCGTGGCGTTCGAGATCCCGGTGGCCGTGGTCCTGCTGGTGTGGATCGGCGTGGTCGACGTCAAATACCTGAAGAAGATCCGCCCGTACGTGATCATCGGCTGCTTCGTGGTCGGCATGATCCTGACCCCGCCGGACATCTTCTCGCAGACCCTGCTGGCTGTGCCGATGTGGATGCTGTTCGAAATCGGCATCCTCTTTGGCGCGCTGGTCAGCAAGCGCGAACGCCCGGACGAAACGCCGGCCGACGACCACAACGACCAGCCGCCAGCGACCCAGGCATGAACCTGCTGCTGCTCGAAGAGGCCGACTTCATTGCGGCTGACCGCGTGATCCTGCGCGACCGGCGCCTTACGCACATGCAGGAAGTGCATCGCTCGGAAGTCGGCGACAGCCTGCGCGTCGGGCGCATCAACGGGTTGATGGGTTCGGCCGAGTTGCTGCGTCTGGAAGCGGGCGAAGCAGAGTTGCGTGTCAGCCTTGATCAGCCTCCGCCGGCCAAGCTGCCGCTGACCCTGGTGCTGGCCCTGCCCCGGCCGAAAATGCTCCGCCGCGTGTTCCAGACCGTCGCGACCATGGGCGTGGCCAAGGTGATTCTGGTCAACAGCTATCGCGTCGAAAAAAGCTTCTGGCAGACGCCGTTTCTGGAGCCGGAAGCGATTCGTGAGCAGTTGATCCTCGGGCTCGAACAGGCTCGCGATACGGTGTTGCCGGAGATCGTTATCGAGAAGCGCTTCAAGCCTTTTGTTGAAGATCGCTTGCCGGCGATCGCCGAGGGCACCCTCGGCCTGGTCGGCCACCCCGGCAACTTCCCGCCCTGCCCGCGCGCTCTGAGCGAACCGGTGACCCTGGCCATCGGCCCCGAGGGTGGTTGGATTCCCTACGAAATCGATCTGCTGGCCAAATCCGGCCTGCAACCGGTGCAACTGGGCGAGCGCATCCTGCGCGTCGAAACCGCCGTCACCGCCCTGCTCGCACGCCTGTTCTGACGCAACACCGATCCTGTGTAGGAGCTGCCGAAGGCTGCGATCTTTTGATCTTGTTTTAAACGCAAGATCAAAGGATCGCAGCCTCGTTGCACTCGTCAGCTCCTACAAGCCCCTGCAGTCGCAGACAAGTGGCGTTACAGATTGCCATCACCCAGCCGATACACCCCCTATAAGTCCAATCAAGTGGTCCGAAGGGAGTGGTCGCATGTACCGTTGGTTAGCCGAGAGTCTTGGAAACGTCAGCGTCAAACGCAAGCTGGGCATCGGTTTCGGCCTGGTGCTGTTGCTGACGCTGTTGATCACTTTCACCGGCTGGACCGGCATGAGCGGCATCATCAGCCGTGGCGACAAGCTCGGCTTCATTTCCAGCCTCAATGAGCTGACCAAAGACCTGCGCCTGGCGCGCATGGACTACGACATGCGTCGTGGTGAACAGGGTCCGGGGGCGGTCAATGAATTGCTCAGCAAACTCGAAAGCGGTCTGCAATCGGCACGCGGCATGATCGAGCAGCCGTCCGATGTGGCGATGGTCGATCAACAGCTTGCTGCGGTCGCCGAATACAAACGCGCTTTCGGCGAAATGACCCAGGCCACCGTCCAGCGTGAAGACGCGCGGAGCAAGCTTGGCGCCAATGCCGATAATGCCGTGGCCAAGGTCGGCGAAGTCGAAAGCGCCCTGCTGCAAGGTGACAGCGTTGCGCAATACAACGCAGTGATCGAGCTGAGCAAACTGTTGCAGCAGGCGCGCTATCAGGTGCGCGGCTACACCTACAGCGGCAAGGCCGATGCCGAGCAACCGGCGCTGAGCGCCATCGACAACGCCCTGAAAAACCTCGAAAGCCTGCCGACCCGCGTGCCAGAGCAGCACATCGCCAACCTGCAGCAAGCCACCGACTCGCTCAAGGCCTATCGCGCCGCCGTCGCTCAGTTCCGGGATTCGCAGGTCAAGAACGCCGCCGCGCTGGTCAACATGTCGGCTCAGGGCGACATCCTGATCGCGGCCAGCAAAAAGCTCACTGAATCGCAAACCGTGGTGCGCGACACCGATGCTGCCCATGCCAAGAACATGCTGCTGGTCGCCACTGCGCTGGCACTGGCCTTCGGTCTGATTGCGGCTTGGGCGATCACTCGGCAAATCATCATTCCGCTGACCCAGACCCTGAAAGTCGCCGAGCGCGTGGCCGCCGGCGACCTGACCCACAACCTGGTTTCCCTGCGTCGCGATGAACTCGGGCAATTGCAGCGCTCGATGCAAAGCATGACCCAGGGCCTGCGCGAGTTGATCGGCGGTATCAGCGACGGCGTCACGCAGATCGCCAGCGCCGCTGAAGAGCTATCCGCGGTGACCGAGCAGACCAGCGCCGGGGTCAACAATCAGAAGGTCGAGACCGATCAGGTCGCCACCGCCATGAATGAGATGGCCGCCACCGTGCAGGAAGTCGCACGCAACGCTGAAGAAGCTTCCGAGGCCGCCGTCGCCGCCGACCAACAGGCCCGCGAAGGTGACAAGGTCGTCGGCGAAGCCATCGCCCAGATCGAACGACTGGCGGTCGAGGTCGGCCATTCCACCGAAGCCATGGGCGAGCTCAAGCGTGAAAGCGACAAGATCGGCAGCGTCCTCGATGTGATCAAGTCGGTGGCCCAGCAAACCAACCTGCTGGCCCTCAACGCCGCCATCGAAGCGGCCCGCGCAGGTGAAGCCGGACGTGGTTTCGCCGTGGTTGCCGACGAAGTTCGCAGCCTCGCCCAGCGCACGCAGAAGTCCACCGAAGAGATCGAGGAGCTGATCGTCGGTCTGCAAAACGGCACTCAGCAAGTGGCGACGATCATGGACAACAGCCGCAGCCTGACCGACAGCAGCGTCGAACTGACCCGGCGTGCCGGCGGCTCGCTCGAAAGCATCACCCGCACTGTGTCGGCGATCCAGGCGATGAACCAGCAGATCGCCGCAGCCGCCGAGCAACAGAGCGCCGTGGCCGAAGAGATCAACCGCAGCGTGCTGAACGTGCGCGATGTGTCCGATCAGACCTCGGCGGCGAGTGAAGAGACCGCAGCGTCCAGCGTCGAGCTGGCGCGGTTGGGCACGCATCTGCAGATGCTGGTCGGCCGCTTCAAAGTCTGAGTTGATGCACGGCCTCGGTTCGCCTGTAACCGAGGTGATGCCATTCGCGAGCAGGCTCGCTGCCACCTTGGAATGCGTTTCCCTGTGGGAGCGAGCCTGCTCGCGAAGGCAGCGGCGCGGTATGCGCGTCGTAGGTAACGGGCGCGCCAATTCGGCGACGGATGCTATGCACTGGTTTTAGGCTTTATCCGGATTTGTTCGCAAATCAGCGGACATAAAAAAACCCCGCTGATCAGCGGGGTTTTTTATCAGGCCGGCTGAGCCTGCAGGCTCACCGGTCGCAGCGGCAGCAACGGCGCATGCGGATCGGCTTTCACCGAAGCGCGCCAGGCGTCCAGCCACTCAGCGTGACCTTCGGCCCAGACCTGCTCGTGCAGGCGTGCCAGTGCGACAGGGTCGCTAAGCAGTTGCAGGCGATCATGGTTGTTCAGCCCGGCCGGGCCGACCTTGATCGCGTGACGCACACGTTCCTGACGCAGCCACTCGATCGGCTCGGCCTGGCCATGACGCGAGGTCGCCAGCGAGCACGCCAGGGCGTTCTGCTGAGGATCGACCACGGCGCGGACGAAGCCGTCGTTGAGGGCGTGATAGCGGTTTTCGTGGGTGTACTGATCGGTGGCCAGCAAGGCCTGTGGCGGATTGTATTCCTCAGGGATGAGGAACAGGCTCTCGTCACGGGTCTTCAGGCCCAGGCCGACACGGCTGGAGATCACCGATACGGGGATCGACAGCATCAGCGAACCGACGATCGGCACCAGCCACCAGAGGAAGCTCGGGTTCAGCCAGATCACCAGCAGCGCCCACAAGAAGCCCAGCAACGTCTGCGGACCGTGGCGCTTGACCGCTTCGCTCCACGGCGTCGAGTCGTCGTCACGCTGCGGCGAGTTCCAGGTCGCGGCCCAGCCGAGGAACGCGGCGAGGACGAAGCGGGTGTGGAAAATCATCCGCACCGGCGCCAGCAGCATGGAGAACAGCATCTCCAGCAGCATCGACAGGGTCACCTTGAACTTGCCGCCGAACTCTTTCGCGCCCTTGGCCCAGATCAGGATGATGCTCAACAGCTTCGGCAGGAACAGCAGCACGATGGTCGTCGAGAACAGCGCGATGGCCTTGTCCGGGTGCCATTGTGGC
This sequence comes from Pseudomonas sp. Sample_11, assembly GCF_004307505.1. Lineage (NCBI taxonomy): Bacteria > Pseudomonadati > Pseudomonadota > Gammaproteobacteria > Pseudomonadales > Pseudomonadaceae > Pseudomonas > Pseudomonas sp. Sample_11. Next base: position 96,298 of record NZ_RCOD01000054.1, on the reverse strand, counting down.
CACAGCGGATAGAGCTGACGCGGCTCGAGGAAGTACTGCGGCTCCATCAGCGTGTTCACCGCCAACAGCGCGGTCGACAACACCAGGAAGAAGAACCACAACGGCGCCGACAGGTAAGACATCACGCCGGTGAGGAACACCGCGCGGTGCACCGGGTGCATGCCCTTGACCAGGAACAGGCGGAAGTTCATCAGGTTGCCGTGGCACCAGCGACGGTCACGCTTGAGCTCGTCGAGCAGGTTCGGCGGCAACTCTTCGTAACTGCCCGGCAGGTCGTAGGCAATCCACACGCCCCAGCCGGCACGGCGCATCAGCGCAGCTTCGACGAAGTCGTGGGACAGGATCGCACCGGAGAACGCGCCTTTGCCCGGCAACGGCGCTAGGGCGCAGTGGTCGATGAACGGCTTCATGCGGATGATCGCGTTGTGACCCCAGTAGTGGGATTCACCCAACTGCCAGAAGTGCAGACCGGCGGTAAACAGCGGGCCGTACACGCGGGTCGCAAACTGCTGCATCCGCGCATACAGGGTGTCCATGCCCGACGCACGTGGCGCGGTCTGGATGATCCCGGCGTCCGGCGTGGCTTCCATCAGGCGCACCAGACTGGTCAGGCACTCGCCGCTCATCACCGAGTCGGCGTCGAGCACGACCATGTACTTGTAGTCACCACCCCAACGACGGCAGAAGTCGTCGAGGTTGCCGCTCTTGCGTTTCACACGACGGCGGCGACGGCGATAGAAGATCTTGCCGAAGCCCTTGGCCTCGCGGCAGACATCCAGCCAGGCCTGTTGCTCGGCGACGCAGATATCGGTGTCGTTACTGTCGCTGAGGACGAAAAAGTCGAAGCGATCCAGATCACCGGTGGCCGCTACCGATTCGAACGTCGCACGCAGACCGGCGAATACACGCGGCACGTCTTCGTTGCAGATCGGCATTACCAGCGCAGTACGCGCATCTTTGGGAATCGGCTCGTTACCAGCGCTTTTCCCGGAGATACGGTATTTATCGTGGCCAGTTAGCAACTCGAGGAAGCCCATCAGCGCGGTCCAGAAACCGGCCGAGACCCAGCAGAACAGAATCCCGAACAGAATCAGGATGCTGGTTTGCAGTGCGTACGGCAGCACTTGCGTGGCGGTTTGCAATAGCGGCTGATGCAGGACTTCTTCCAGATCGACGAACGACCAGCCCTGGTACGGCATGATGCCTTTCATGTACCAACCGGCAACGATGGTCTGGCCGAGCATCAGCAGCAACAGAATGTAGCGGCGGATCGAGCCGACGGTGCGCCAGCGCGCGGCCGGCAGGACATTGGCGTCCTTCGGTGGCTGCGGCGGGTTGGTGCGCCCGGTCAGACGGCGCCAGCCACGCACCAGAATATTGGTGCGCCATGGCTCCGGCACGACCTTGGTACGGCGGATCGGCGGGGTCGCCTTGAGGCTGACCCGACCACTGGCATCGAGCACCAGCATCTCCGCTTCAGCCAGTTCTTCGGCAGTGCTCAGGGTCAGACGCTTGCCCACCGAAGCCTGGGCGGCTTCGGCAGGGGCGTCGAATGTCGAGGACGACAGGCGTTCATGCAGCTCGCTGAACGACTGGCAACCCGCGAGTTCCGCGCGTTGCTCGTCGGTCATCGGCAGATGCGCCAGATACTCGGACAGAGTCTCTGGCTGTACTGGTGAATTACTCATCGGCAGGCAACTGATAGCTCCAGGTCTCGGTCAGGACTTCTTCAGTCGGTGCCGATTCCGGTGTGGCAGGGGCCGCGTCGGCAGCGACTGGCTGCTTGGCGTCTTTGTTGGCCTTGTCCTTGGCGTCGGCTGCAGGCTTGGCTTCAGCCTGTTTGGCTTCGGCGGCCTTGGCTTCCTTGTCGAGTTTTTCCTGTTGCTTGGCGGCAACCTTGTCAGCCTTGGCAACCGACGAGTTGGACGCCGGCACCGATTTGCCCAGATCTGCGGTGACCACCGGCTGAACCAGGGCGGCACGCATTTCGGTTGCCTTGCTCGGGTCCTTGATCTTCATCCGCAGGGTCAAACGCCAGCCCTTGGTTTCCGGGTTGTAGCGCACGCTGTTCTCGACCAGTTCGGCGTTGTCACCGACGCTGACCTGACTGCGCACGTCGGCATCCGGCGTCAGTGCCGCCAGCGATGGACCTTCGAAGTCGACCAGATAGGCCACGCTGCCATCGGGCTGACGGATCAGGTTCGATTGCTTGACGTCACCGGTCGAACGCAGGGTCTGTGCCACCCAGGCGCTGTCCGGCGCGTGGAGTGCTGCTTCGTCCATGGTCCAGTGCATGCGGTAGGCGAAGTCCAGCGGCTGGCCTGGCTCCGGCATTTTTTCCGGGCTCCAGAACGCAACGATGTTGTCGTTGGTTTCGTCAGCGGTCGGAATCTCTACAAGATCGACAGTACCCTTGCCCCACTCGCCCTTCGGCTCGATCCAGGCGCTTGGGCGCTTGTCGTAGCGGTCGTCGAGGTCTTCGTAGTGGCTGAAGTCACGGCCACGCTGCAGCAGACCGAAACCACGCGGGTTCTCGACGCTGAAGTTGCTCACGGCCAGATGTTTCGGGTTGTTCAGCGGGCGCCAGATCCACTCGCCGTTGCCGGCATGGATCGACAGACCGCTGGAGTCGTGCAGTTCACGACGGTAGTTGAGCACTTTCGACGGCTGGTTGGCGCCGAACAGGAACATGCTGGTCAGCGGCGCGATACCCAGTTTGCCGACCTTGTCACGCAGGAACATCTGCGCCTTGACGTCGACGATGGTGTCGCTGCCCGGACGCAGGATCAAACGGTAGGCACCCGTGGCGCGCGGCGAGTCGAGCAGAGCAAAGATCACCAGGTGCTTGTCGCCCGGCTTGGGCTGCTGAATCCAGAACTCGCGGAAACGCGGGAACTCTTCACCCGACGGCAGCGCAGTATCGATCGCCAGACCACGGGCCGACAGACCGTAGGTATGGCCCTTGCCAACGACGCGGAAGTAACTCGCGCCGAGCATGGTCATGATCTCGTCTTGCTTGTCGGCCTTGTTGATCGGGTACAGCACACGGAAACCGGCATAGCCCAGTTGTTCGGTGGCTTTCGGATCGAATTTCAGATCGCCGAAATCGAAGCGGCTCGGATCGTATTTGATCTCCGAGACGGTATTGGTGGTGATTTCGTTGATTTTCACCGGTGTATCGAAGTGCATACCCTGGTGATAGAAGGAGAGCTTGAACGGCGTCTTCTGATCGGCCCACTCAGCCTTTTCGGTGAGGAAGCGGATCTTCTGGTAGTCCGCGAACTTCATTTCGCGGAATTCGTTCGGCAGGTTGCTGCGCGGGGCTTCGAACTTCTGCCCGGCCAGCTCTTTGGCCTTGGCCGATACGTCGTCAAGATTGAACGCCCAAAGCTGACCGGCGCTGAGCAGGCACAGGAGCGCCGAACCCGCTACCAGAGCACTTCGCATGCGTTTGGCAGACATTTTTGCTGCATTACAGGGACTAACAATCACGAGCAACCCTCGCCGAAAACAGATCAATAAACCAACGGCCAGCTATCTTTATGCCAGGTTGGCGAGCATTGTTCCGACTCCGCCGGGGCAAAATGATTCCCCAATCGGATCCAGACAAGTCTCTACCTAAGTCAAAACGGATCAACGAATGTCGATCCCCGCAGCGCGCGATTATCTAGTAGCCCGGATGACAACGCATCAGGGGTAACAAAGTATTTATCGCGAAAACAGCCTAAAAACAGTCGAAATTGCCGAAAAAGATGTTTCAGGCACTGTCAGGTCTGTAACAGGAAGGTTACCGGGCCATCGTTGACCAGGTGCACCTGCATATCGGCGCCGAATCTACCTGATGCCACAGTGCCATGCACCTGTTTCGCCTGACTCAATAAATAGTCGAACAATTCTTCACCCAGCGCCGGCGGTGCGGCCGTGGAAAAGCTCGGACGCAGACCGCTTTTGGTGTCGGCGGCGAGGGTGAACTGAGAGACCAGCAGCAACCCGCCACCCACATCCGCCAGGGACAGATTCATCTTGCCCTCGGCGTCACTGAATACCCGATAGTTAAGCAGCTTATGCAGAAGTTTGTCGGCGCTGGTACGCGTGTCGTCGGGTTCTACCGCCACCAGCACCAGCAAACCTTGATCGACCGCGCCGACAACCTCGCCGGCGACCTCTACCCGCGCACCGCGTACGCGTTGTAACAGCGCCTTCATGCTTCTTCGAGCGGCAGGTCGAGCAGGCGCTGGGCCATTTTGCTCGCGGCGCGCACCAGCGCATCGGTGATGCCCGGCTCGGATGCGGCGTGGCCGGCGTCGCGGATCACCTGCAATTCGCTGTTCGGCCAGGCCTGGTGCAGTTCCCAAGCGTTGTCGAGCGGGCAGATCACGTCGTAACGACCGTGAATGATCACGCCGGGCAGATGAGCGATCTTGCCCATGTCGCGAATCAACTGGTTCGGCTCAAGGAAGGCGTTGTTGGTGAAGTAGTGGCATTCGATCCGCGCAATCGACAGCGCGCGTTGCGGCTCGGAGAAACGATCGACCACCAGCGGGTTCGGGCGCAGGGTCGCAGTGCGCCCTTCCCAGGTCGACCACGCCTTCGCCGCATGCATCTGGGCGATCTGATCGTTGCCGATCAGGCGTTTGTGGAAAGCGTTGAGCAGGTCGTCGCGCTCGTCCAGCGGGATCGGCGCGATGTAGTCCTGCCAGTAATCGGGGAACAGACGGCTGGCGCCGGCCTGATAGAACCATTCGATTTCCTGCGGACGGCACAGAAAGATCCCGCGCAGAATCAGACCATGGACCCGCTCCGGGTGAGTTTGCGCGTAGGCCAGCGCCAGGGTCGAACCCCAGGAGCCGCCGAACAGCACCCATTTTTCAATGCCCAGGTGTTTGCGGATGCGCTCCAGATCCTCGACCAGATCCCAGGTGGTGTTGTTTTCCAGGCTGGCGTGCGGGGTGGAGCGACCGCAGCCGCGCTGGTCGAAGGTGACGATGCGATACAGATTCGGATCGAAATAGCGTCGGCTCTGGGCGTCACAGCCGGCGCCGGGGCCACCGTGGATGAACACCACCGGTAAACCCTCCGGCGAGCCGCTTTCATCGACGTACAGCGTATGGGTGTCATCGACAGCCAGATCGTGCCGGGCGTGGGGTTTGATCTGCGGAAACAAAGTCTGCATTGCGCGCTCCGTAAGGGGTCGAGGTCATCCCTGGGGGGACTCGTATTATTCTGCCGTTGGGCATCATAAACCCGATTTGCGTCAATGAGCATGCTCCGGGGCCTGATCGTTCCCACGCTCTGCGTGGGAACGATCAAAGATCGCAGCCTTCGGCAGCTCCTGCAGGGGTGCTTCAGGCGTTGTGGTGTTTTTCACCCCAAGCGAGCAGTCCCTGCAGCAATTCCCTGAGCACCACCCGCGTCGGCTCGGCGAGGTCGGCGCGGTAGCGGAACGGCTCGAACTCTTCCATGTAGGTGGACTGGCACAGTTCCAGCTGCACGGCGTGGATGTTCTGCGCCGGGTCGCCGTACTGGCGGGTGATGTGCCCGCCTTTGAAGCGACCGTTGAGCACATGAGTAAACTGCTCGTGCCGCGCGCAGATCACTTCCAGTTCAGCAGCCAGTTGCGGATCACAACTGGCGCCATTGAAGGTGCCGAGGTTGAAGTCCGGCAGTTTGCCGTCGAACAGGTGCGGGATGATCGAGCGGATCGAGTGCGCATCGAACAACAGCGCGTAGCCGAATTCGGCTTTCAATCGCGCCAGTTCTTGCTGCAAGGTGCGATGGTACGGCGTCCAGATCAGCTCCAGATAAGTCGCGCGCTCCTCTTTCGACGGTTCCAGACCTTGCTGAAACAACGGAATACCGTCGAACAACGTCGCCGGATACAACCCGGTGGTCGCCCCGGCATACAACGGCTTGTCGTCGGACGGCCGGTTGAGATCGATGACGAAGCGCGAATACTCAGCCGCCAGGGTACTGGCGCCCAGTTCCTCGGCAAAATCGTAGAGCTGCGGGATATGCCAGTCGGTGTCCGGCAGACTTCTCGCAGCGGGGATCAGCCCGGCCTCGACCATTGGGGTCAGACGCACACCCGCATGGGGCATGCTGATCAGCAGCGGCACACGGCCTTGTTTGAAATTCAGTACCTTGTCCACAACCGTTCTCCTACAGATTCGATTCGACGCCGTGACGCACGACGCGCTTGTCCAGATCGCCACCGAGCCAATAGGCCAGATCCGCCGGACGCTCGATGTCCCACGCCACGAAATCAGCGACCTTGCCGACCTCCAGCGAGCCGTGGGTATCGGCCATGCCCAACGCCTGCGCGGCATGAAGGGTCGCCCCGGCCAGGGCTTCTTCCGGAGTCATGCGAAAACAGGTGCAGGCCATGTTCAGCATCAGGCGCAACGACAGCGCTGGCGAGGTGCCGGGATTGAGGTCGCTGGCGATGGCGATTTTCACCTTGTGTTTGCGCAGCGCGTCCATCGGCGGCAATTGGGTTTCGCGCAGGAAGTAGAACGCGCCCGGTAGCAGCACTGCAACGGTATCGGCGGCGGCCATGGCGATGGCATCGTCCTCGTCCATGAATTCCAGATGATCGGCGGACAAGGCTTTGTAGCGCGCGGCGAGGCTGGAGCCGTGCAGCGAGGACAACTGCTCGGCGTGCAGCTTTACCGGCAGTCCGAGTCGTTGCGCGGCGACGAACACGCGCTCGACCTGCTCCGGCGAAAACGCCAGGTATTCGCAGAACGCATCCACGGCATGGACCAGACCTTCGGCGGCAAGGGGCGGGAGCATCTGCTCGCAGACCAGATCGATGTAATCGTCGGCGCGATCCTTGTACTCCGGTGGCAAGGCGTGCGCCGCCAGGCAAGTGCTGCGCACGCTGATCGGCAGCTCTTCGGCCAGGCGCCGGATGACCCGCAGCAGCTTGCGCTCGTTGGCCAGATCGAGACCGTAGCCCGACTTCATTTCCACCGTGGTCACGCCGTCGCGCATCAGGCTTTTCAGGCGTTTGGCGGCGCTGGCGAACAGCTCGTCCTCAGTGGCTTCGCGAGTGGCGCGCACGGTGCTGGCGATGCCGCCGCCCTGCGCGGCGATCTCGGCATAGCTGACGCCTTGCAGACGCTGCTCGAACTCACCGCTGCGGTTGCCGCCGAACACGGTGTGGGTGTGGCAGTCGATCAGACCGGGGGTGACCCACGCACCCTGCAAATCATTGACCGCCGGGTATTCGCCGGACGGCAATTGAGTGCGTGGGCCGATCCACTCGATCAGCGAGCCGGACGTGACGATCGCGGCATCCTCGATGATCGAATAGACGCCGTTGGCCATGGTTGCGACGTGGCAGTGTTGCCAGAGGGTTTTCATCCCGGTTCCTCTTATAGTGATCGTTCCCACGCTCTGCGTGGGAATGCAGCCCGTGACGCTCCGCGTCACTGGACGCGGAGCGTCCCTTGAGGCGTTCCCACGCAGAGCGTGGGAACGATCAGTGGGTAGGGTTAAAGGCTCGGCAAAAGCTTCGCCGGCACCAGCTCGGTCAAGCACCGCGACGCCAGCAATTGCGTCGCCGCATTGATGTCCGGCGCAAAGAAGCGGTCCTTCTCATAGAACGGCACTTGCTTGCGCAGAATCGCCCGTGCCTGTTCCAGCTTCGGCGAGGTCTTCAGACCGTTGCGCAGATCCAGGCCCTGCACTGCCGCCAGCCATTCCACGGCGAGAATGCCGCGAGTGTTCTCGGCCATTTCCCACAGACGCTTGCCCGCCGCCGGGGCCATCGATACGTGATCTTCCTGGTTGGCCGAGGTCGGCAGGCTGTCCACCGAATGCGGGTGGGACAACGCCTTGTTTTCGCTGGCCAGCGCCGCAGCGGTGACCTGGGCGATCATGAAACCGGAGTTCACCCCGCCATTGGCCACCAGGAACGGCGGCAGTTGCGACATGTGCTTGTCCATCATCAGCGAGATGCGGCGTTCGCTCAGCGAGCCGATTTCTGCGATGGCCAGGGCCATGTTGTCAGCGGCCATGGCCACCGGTTCCGCGTGGAAGTTGCCGCCGGAAATCACGTCGCCTTCAGCGGCGAATACCAGCGGGTTGTCGGAAACCGCGTTGGCTTCGACCGCCAGCACTTCAGCGGCCTGACGGAACTGGGTCAGGCAAGCGCCCATGACTTGCGGTTGGCAGCGCAGCGAGTACGGGTCCTGGACCTTGTCGCAATTCTGGTGCGAGGCGGAGACTTCGCTGCGCTCACCGAGCAGATCGCGGTAGGCCGCAGCGGCATCGATCTGCCCTTTCTGCCCGCGTGCGGCATGAATGCGCGCGTCGAACGGCGAGCGCGAACCGAGCACGGCTTCAACAGTAAGACTGCCCAGCGCCAGGGCACCGGCAAACAGGTCTTCGCCTTCGAATAAACCACGCAGGGCAAAGGCTGTGGAAACCTGAGTACCGTTGAGCAGCGCCAGACCTTCTTTAGCCGCTAACGTCAGCGGCGCCAGGCCGGCGACTTTCAGCGCTTCGGTGGCTTCAAGCCATTCGCCCTTGTAGCGGGCCTTGCCCTCGCCCAGCAGCACCAACGACATGTGCGCCAACGGCGCCAGATCGCCCGACGCACCGACCGAACCTTTCAGCGGAATGTGCGGATAGACCTCGGCATTGATCAGCGCGATCAGCGCATCGATCACCTGCCGACGGATCCCGGAAAAACCCCGGCTGAGGCTGTTGACCTTGAGCACCATGATCAGTCGCACCAGCTCATCGCTGATCGGCTGGCCGACGCCGGCTGCGTGCGAGAGCACCAGCGAACGCTGCAGGTTCTCCAGGTCTTCGCTGGCGATGCGCGTCGAGGCCAGCAGGCCGAAACCGGTGTTGATGCCGTAGGCGGTGCGGTTCTCGGCAAGGATCTGCTCGACGCAGGCGACGCTGGCCTCGATCTGCGCGCTGGCGCTGTTGTCGAGGGTCAGTGTGACCGGGTTCTGATAGACGTCACGCAGTTGGGCCAGGCTCAGTTGGCCGGGGATCAGATTCAGCGCAGTCATTAAAATGCTCCTGTCAGGCATTGTTATTAACTACCAGTCGCTCCGGAGCATTCCGTTATCCGTCGTTTCTCGTCTTGTGAACGATCCACGCCTTGGCACGCTGGTATGGGTAGTTGTCAGTGCAAATTCGGTAGAACGTTGTGCGGCAGATTCGGGTCTTTCAATACGGTCGCAGCGGCAGCGATATCCGGCGCCAGCCAGCGATCCTGATCGTAGGCGGGGACCGTTTCGCGCAGCAGTTTCCACGCGCAGTCAGTGCCCACGCCAAAGCGCTGTTCCTTGAGGAATTCAAACGCCTGCGCCGCCAGCAGGTATTCAATCGCGAGGATCTGCGTGCAGTTTTCCAGCGCACGATGCAGCTTCAGCGCGGCGTTGGTGCCCATGCTCAGGTGATCTTCCTGCAGGCCCGAGGTAATGTAGTTGTCGAGCACCGCCGGTTGCGCCAATTGGCGGTTTTCCGCACACAGCGAGGCGGCGACGTATTGCACGATCATCATCCCCGAGTTGACCCCGGGATTGGCCACCAGAAACGCCGGCAGACCGCTGACGTGCGGATTGACCAAACGGTCCAGACGGCGCTCGGCAATCGAGCCGATTTCGGCCATGGCAATCGCCAGCAGATCCGCAGCCATCGCCACGGATTGACCGTGCGGGTTGGCCTGCGACATCACCCGGAAATTGTCCGGTGTGCCCAGCAGTAACGGGTTGTCGGTGCAGCCGTTGAGTTCGGCTTCGACCTGTTTGATCGCATGCTCCAGTTGATCACGCGCGGCGCCATGCACCTGCGGGATCGAGCGGATGCTCAGCGCATCCTGAGTGCGAATGCCTTTGCTCGCGGCGATCACTTCGCTGCCATCGAGCAAGGCGCGCAGGTTGTTGCCGACCTGCTGCATGCCCGGATGCGGCTTGAGCGCAATGATCTCGGCATCGAAGGCATCGATCTGGCCGCGCTGGGCTTCGAAACTCATCGCACCAATGACATCGGCCCATTGCAGCAACCGCGTGGCATCGGCAATCGCCAGACAACTGAGGCCGGTCATGCACGGCGTGCCGTTGACCAGACACAAGCCATCCTTCGCACCCAGTTGCACTGGTTGCAGGCCCTCTTCGGCCAGCGCCTGTTGCGCCGAAATGATCTGCCCGCGATAACTGACATTGCCAACGCCGAGCAGCGCGATGCCGATGTGCGCCATGTGCGTCAGATAACCCACCGAACCCTGAGACGGAACCTGCGGGGTGATGCCGCGATTGAGCAGCGCCAGCAGCCCTTCGACCACACGTCGATGCAGGCCGGACTTGCCGTGGCTGTAGTTGTGAATCGCGGCGCAGATGATTGCGCGGGTCTGCTCGTCGCTAAGCACCGGGCCGACACCGCAGGCATGGCTGAGCAAGGTGTTGCGCGAGAGTTGGCTGAGCTGTTCGTCCTGCAGCGAGACGTTGGACAAACCGCCCAGACCGGTGTTGACACCATAGGCGCGCTCGCCGCTGGCGACGATGCGCTGAACGATGGCCTGAGCGTTGTCGATGCGCGCCCAGGTGTCGCTGGACAGATCCAGCGGCGCACCGTGACGGGCGACAGCGACCACGTCCTGCCAACGCAGAGGGCTGCCTGTGATAACGATTTTTTCAGCCTGGGACATCTCTAACCTCATACCAATTCTGTTGATGCCGGTAACCCTGTGGTGAGGGGATTTATCCCCTCACCACAACGGCCACTCAGCGTCACACCACCGCCGCCCGCCGCTGTACGAACCGGTCGACATACTCATCCGCCGGCGAGTGCAGGATCTCTCTTGGCGTACCCACCTGGATCAACCGGCCATCCTTGAGAATCGCGATGCGATTGCCGATGCGCACGGCTTCGTCGAGGTCGTGGGTGATGAAGACGATGGTTTTGTGCAGGGTCTTTTGCAGTTCCAGCAACTGGTCCTGCATCTCGGCGCGGATCAGCGGGTCCAGCGCACTGAACGCTTCGTCCATGAGGATGATGTCGGTGTCCGCCGCCAACGCACGGGCGAGGCCGACGCGCTGACGCATGCCACCGGAGAGCTGGTGCGGGTATTTGTTTTCGTAGCCTTTGAGGCCGACGGTGTTGATCCAGTGCAGCGCGCGTTCGGCGCAGACCTGCTTGCTTTCGCCACGGACTTTCAAACCGTAGGCGACGTTATCGAGCACGGTCTTGTGCGGCAGCAGGCCGAAGCTCTGGAACACCATGCTGATCTTGTGCCGACGAAATTCGCGCAGGGCGTCCATGTCGTACTGCAGGATGTCCTCGCCATCGACCAGAATCGCCCCGCTGGTGGGGTCGATCAGGCGATTGAAGTGCCGTACCAGGGTGGATTTGCCCGAGCCGGACAGGCCCATGATCACGAAGATTTCGCCGGTGCCGATGCTCAGCGACAAGTCGTTCACGCCGACCACGCAACCGGTTTCGTTGAGCACCTGATCCTTGCTCTTGCCCTGGCCGACCATGGCCAGCGCGTCCTTGGCGCGGTTGCCGAAAATCTTGAAGACGTTGCGCACTTCGATCTTGCTCACGCTTGCGTTGCTCATTTGCTCACCTCATGGCGTGGCCGACCGTACGCTTGAGTGATGCGGTCGATGACCACCGCGAGAATCACGATCGCCAGCCCGGCTTCGAGACCTCGGCCGACGTTGAGGGTCTGAATCCCCACCAGTACGTCTTCACCGAGGCCACGGGCGCCGATCATCGAGGCGATCACCACCATCGACAGGGCCATCATCGTGGTCTGGTTGATCCCGGCCATGATGCTCGGCAGGGCCAGCGGCAGTTGCACGCCGAACAGTTGCTGCCAGCGGTTGGCGCCGAAGGCATTGATCGCCTCCATGACTTCGCCGTCGACCTGGCGAATACCAAGGTCGGTCAGGCGAATCAGCGGGGGCGCGGCGTATATCACCGTGGCGAAAATCGCCGGCACCTTGCCCAGGCCGAACAGCATCAGCACCGGAATCAGGTAAACGAAACTCGGCATGGTCTGCATGATGTCGAGCAGCGGCATCAGCACCGAACGCAGGCGATTGCTGCGCGCCGAGAGGATCCCCAGCGGGATGCCGATCAGCACCGAAATGATCGTCGCGACCATCATCAGCGCCAGGGTCTGCATGAGCTTGTCCCACAGGCCAACCGCACCCACCAGAAACAGCAAGCCGACAATCACGGCGGTGGTCACCACTTTGCGCGTGGCGTGCCAGGCGATGACACCGACGATTGCCAGCATCAACCACCACGGCGCCGCACGCAGCAAACCTTCGAGGCTGACAATGGCCCACAGCAGCGTGTCGGAGATATGCCGGAACACGTCGCCGTAGTTGGTCACCAGCGAATCGACCCAACCGTTGACCCAGTCGGCGATGGAAAAGGTAAAGCTTTCGGGAAACATAAGGGACTCTCAATCAAGGGGTTGCGATCAAGCGTCCGGCTGCCGTGCTGGCAGCCGGGAAACCTGACCTACAAGGCCGCGTCGATTTTCTTGGCTGCGTCGTCGCTCACCCATGCGTGCCAGACTTCAGGATGTTCCTTGAGGAAGATTTTCGCCAGTTTTGCCGACTCGATACGTTCCTTGGCCATGCGGCCGAGGTTCTGATTGAGCAGGTCGATCGGCAGGTTGACCTTTTCCAGCACGGCGACCAGTTCCGGGGCTTCGTCGTGGAAGGTTTTCGACAGGCCGACCTTGATGCTGACGGTCTTGTCGACGCCGGGTTTCTCTTCCAGTTTGACTGCATCTATCTGGCCCATCAGCGGGGTCGGCGACCAGTAGTAGAAGAGGATCGGCTCACCACGCTTGTAGCTCGACAGCACCGCCGCATCCAGCGCAGGTCCGGTGCCCGGACGGAAGTTGGTGTAGCTGTTTTCCAGACCGTAGCTCTTGAGCATTTCGCTGTTGTCGAGCTCGCAGGTCCAGCCGGCCGGGCAGTTATAGAAACGGCCCTTGGACGGCTCTTCAGCGTCCTTGAACACGGCGGAATACTTGCCCAGATCAGCGATGTTTTTCAGGTCCGGGGCTTTCGCCTCGAGCTTGCGCTTGGCGTCGCCTTCGATCACGTAACGCGGCACGTACCAGCCTTCGACAGCGCCCACCACCGGTGCACCGACGCCGACGACCTTGCCGGCCTTCTCGGCCTTGTTCCAGACCTCGCTGCGGCCGACCCACTCTTCGGCAAACACTTGAATATCGTTGCTGCTCAGGGCGTTTTCCATGGTGATGGAATTGCCCGGCAAGCTGTCGGTCTTGCAGCCGTAACCTTTCTCCAGCACCACTTGCAGCACGTCGGTCAGGAGCATGCCGCTTTCCCAGTTCAGCCCGGCGAATTTCACCGGTTTGCCCGATTCGCACCAGCCGGCGGCTTGCGTCGCACCGACACTGGCCAACAGGCCCATGGACAGCAATGTGGTCAGCAGGGTCTTGTTCGATTTCATTGTCGTGACGCTCCTAATCATGAATGGGCTTACGGCAGTTCAAGAGGCATCCAGCCTGGTCCACGTCCAGATCAGGCCTGCGCCGCAGCGCGACCGGCCCCGCTCGTTTTTGCTTGTTGGGTGCTGTTCTGCTCGACCGGCAGAATCAGGCGATCGGGCACGGTGCTGTGCCATTTCTTTGCGCAGCAGTAATAGACGGCGGCCGGCAGCACCAGGCCGATGATCCAGGAAATGTCGACATCGCCCAGAGCTGCCACCAGCGGCCCGGTGTAGAACTTGGTCGAGATGAATGGCAACTGCACCAACACGCCGAACACGTAGACGCTGATACCGAGCAGGTTCCAGCGGCCGTAGCGGCCGTTCGGATCGGCCAGCGCCGGCACGTCGTAACGCTCGCGGGTGATGCCGTAGTAGTCGACCAGATTGATCGCGCTCCACGGGGTGAAGAAGGCGAGCAGAAACAGGATGAACGACTTGAACGCACCGAGGAACGAGTGCTGCCCGAGCAGGGCAATCAGGGTTGCCGCGCCGACGATGAACAGCACGAACACCAGGCGCTGCATGCGGGTAACCGTCAGGTGCCCTTTGAAGCCACTGATGATGGTGGCGATGCACATGAAGCTGCCGTAGGAGTTCAGCGTCGAAATGGTCACCTTGCCGAACGCGATGCTGAAATACAGCAGCGCGGCGGTGGCGCCGGTGCCGCCCAAACCAACGATGTAAGCGACTTCGTGACCGGCGAATTGACCATTGGCCGAAGCGGCGGCAAATACACCGAGAATCATCGCGACTTGCGCGCCGATCACTGAACCTGCGCCAGCGGCGAAAAAGGTTTTCACCGATGAAGTGGCGCTCGGCAGGTAACGCGAGTAGTCCGCTACATACGGGCCGAAAGCGATCTGCCAGGACGCCGCCAACGACACCGCCAGCAGAAAACTGCTCCAGCTGAAATGACGAATCTGCAGGAGCGCACCAACGTCGGTCTGGCTCATCAGCCGCCAGAACAGGAACACAAAAGCGATCACGCCAATCATGCTGGCGACGCGGCCGATCCAGTGGATTACCCGATAACCGAGCACCGTGACCAGCACGATGACACTGGCGAAAATCAGGATGCCAACACTGTCGCTGACACCGAACAACTGCCCCAGCGCCTGCCCGGAGAGCACCGTTCCGGTGGCGGTGAAGCCGAGGTACATCAGGCACACCAGCACGATCGGAATCGCAGCGCCATAAACGCCGAATTGCACACGGCTGGAGATCATCTGCGGCAAGCCCAGTTTCGGTCCCTGCGCGGCATGCAGCGCCATCACACCACCGCCGAGCAGTTGGCCGATCAAAAGACCGATCAACGACCAGAACACATCACCGCCAAGTACCACCGCCAAGGCCCCGGTGACGATCGCGGTGATCTGCAGGTTGGCGCCCATCCACAGGGTGAACTGACTGAACAGACGACCGTGTCTTTCCGCTTCCGGGATGTAGTCGATCGAACGCCTTTCGATCAACGGTGTACTGCCTGCACGTTCGGTGTTAAACGCCATGATTCAACCTCTGTGGATTGCTGTTCGGGTTGGTTCGCACACCTGTAGGAGCTGTCGAGTGAAACGAGGCTGCGATCTCTTGATCTTAAAAACCAACATCAAAAGATCGCAGCCTTCGGCAGCTCCTACAGTGCTTTTGCGTTATTTACCGGTGATCATCGGCAGATTCAGCCCCTGCTCTTTCGCGCAGTCGATGGCGATCTGGTAACCGGCATCGGCGTGGCGCATGACGCCAGTCGCCGGGTCGTTGTGCAGCACGCGAGCGATGCGCTCGGCGGCTTCGTCAGTACCGTCGCAGACGATCACCATGCCCGAATGCTGCGAGAAGCCCATGCCGACACCGCCGCCGTGGTGCAAGGAGACCCAGGTCGCGCCGCTGGCGGTGTTCAGCAGTGCGTTGAGCAGCGGCCAATCGGACACGGCGTCGGAGCCGTCCTGCATCGATTCGGTTTCGCGGTTCGGGCTGGCCACCGAGCCGGAGTCGAGGTGATCGCGACCGATCACCACCGGGGCCGACAGCTCACCGCTACGGACCATTTCGTTGAAGGCCAGACCGAGCTTGGCGCGCTGGCCCAAACCGACCCAGCAGATACGCGCCGGCAGACCCTGGAAGCTGATGCGCTCGCGGGCCATGTCCAGCCAGTTGTGCAAATGCGCGTCGTCGGGGATCAGCTCTTTGACCTTGGCGTCGGTTTTGTAGATGTCCTGTGGATCACCCGACAGCGCCGCCCAACGGAACGGGCCGATGCCACGGCAGAACAGCGGACGGATGTAGGCCGGCACGAAGCCCGGGAAATCGAAAGCGTTTTCGACGCCTTCTTCCTGAGCCATCTGACGGATGTTGTTGCCGTAGTCGAAGGTCGGGATGCCCTGCTTCTGGAACTCCAGCATGGCTTTCACATGCACCGCCATCGACTGCTTGGCGGCTTTGATCACAGCGGCTGGTTCGGTCTTGGCGCGGGCGCGGTATTCGTCCCAGCTCCAGCCAGCCGGCAGGTAGCCGTTGAGCGGATCGTGGGCGCTGGTCTGGTCGGTGACCATGTCCGGGCGCACGCCGCGCTTGACCAGTTCCGGCAGGATTTCCGCCGCGTTGCCGAGCAGGGCGATGGAAATCGCTTTGCCTTCTTTGGTGTATTTGTCGATGCGCGCCAGAGCGTCGTCGAGGTCTTTGGCTTGCTCATCGACGTAACGGCTTTTCAGGCGGAAATCGATGCTGACCTGCTGGCATTCGATGTTCAGCGAGCAGGCGCCGGCCAGGGTGGCGGCCAGCGGTTGCGCGCCGCCCATGCCACCGAGGCCGGCGGTGAGGACCCAGCGGCCCTTGAGGTCGGCGTTGTAATGCTGGCGCCCGGCCTCGACGAAGGTTTCGTAGGTGCCCTGAACGATGCCTTGGCTGCCGATGTAGATCCAGCTGCCGGCGGTCATCTGGCCGTACATGGCCAGGCCTTTGGCGTCGAGTTCGTTGAAGTGTTCCCAGCTCGCCCAGTGCGGCACCAGGTTGGAGTTGGCGATCAGCACGCGCGGCGCGTTGCTATGAGTCTTGAATACGCCGACCGGCTTGCCCGATTGCACCAGCAGGGTTTCGTCGTCGTTCAGGTTGGTCAGGCTTTCGACGATCTTGTCGTAGCACTCCCAGTTGCGCGCCGCGCGACCGATGCCACCGTAGACCACCAGTTCTTTCGGGTTCTCGGCGACTTCCGGGTCGAGGTTGTTCATCAGCATGCGCAGCGGCGCTTCAGTCAGCCAGCTCTTGGCGGTCAGCGTGTTACCGCGTGCGGCGCGGATCTGCACGTCACGAAACTTGTTGCTGTTCTGGGTATTGTCAGTCACGAAAAAGACTCCTCAGCGATCAATTCAAACCAACCCTGGCAGTGGGCAGCAGCCTGCGCGCTGTGCTGCGCGACAAGCGAATCAGTGGACGCTGCGGAGAGTCTCGACCGACTCATACGCATACGTCTTTACTTGTACATACAAGCATATGCAATCAAGCGGCCAACTTGTTGAAGGAGTGTTCAGGAAAAATCACGGGCATGGCTGGAGAGCGCCTGAATCGAGGGTTCTGGCGTGGATGAAATTTTCCGGGAGGAGATTCTGAGGAGATGCGGCTAGGCCAAGTGAGCGTGGTTTTGCGCCACGCTGGGGCGTTCGGTAACAAGTTGGTGCGTGGAGGGAAACAAGAGTGGGGTTGGCTTTTGTGGCGAGGGGATTTATCCCCGCTGGGCTGCGCAGCAGACCGCTTTTCTAATCAAGAATGGGGCCGCTTCGCGACCCAGCGGGGATAAATCCCCTCGCCACAGGGGTCAGTTTTGGAGAAGTTCGACTATGCAGCAAGCGCCATGGGTGGAGACTTCGACCAGCCCACTGTTACCGTCCAGTTGCAGGCAATCATGCCGACCGAGCTGCGAAACGCCGTCGCCAACACGCACGTCCATCAGCTCACTGACACTGAACACCAGCAGCGTCGATGCCGAGCTGAAAAACCGCTGCTCACCGTCCAGCCACTGCAATCGCGCGCTGTAACGTTGCGGCGCGTAGATCAGATTGAAGTCGCGAATCGCACCGCCGAGCAAGGTGCAGGACACTTGGCTTTCGCCGCTGAAAGCAAACGGGTCCAGGGGTAACAATGGCCGGGTATCGTCACCGTCGACGCACAGGGTCATGCCGTCGCCCTGCAACACGGTGATCACTCGCTGGTAACCGGCGAATGTCGAGAAACCGCCGGATTCGGTGATGTCGGCAATCGACAGGCGCCAGCCGAAACCGTCCAGGCCAGTGCCGGCATCACGAGTGATTTCCTCGGTGCTGCCGCCGCCGTTTTTCCACGGCATGCGCGGGTAGCCTTCAGCGCGTAGAACCTTCACTTGATAATTCATTTATGAAAGCGCCCTTCCAGACGATGGCGGGAACCGGGGTGGATCAAACGCGCCGCCGTCACCGGTTGACGCCCCGACCAGGTTCGCCGGCGAATCAGCAGGCACGGCTCGCCCTTTTCGATCTGCAGCAGCTTGCACTCCGACGGCTCGGCAAGAATCGCTTCGACCACGTGCTCGCCCTCGGTCAGCGGCGCGACCTGGTTGAGATAGGCATAAGGCGTTTGCAGGGTGAAATCCTGCTTGAGGTATTCCGGCGCGACCAGGGCGTTGACGAAACGGTCTTCGATTTGCACCGGAATGCCGTTTTCGTAATGCACGATCAGCGAGTGGAAGACCTTCTGACCTTCGCGCATGTCCAGCGCCAGCGCGCGTTCGGAGCCGGCAGCTTCTTCTTCGAGGGTGATGACCTGGCAGGTGTGGCGATGGCCGCGCGAGGCGATTTCATCGGCGATGTTGTGCACTTCGAACAGCGCAGACTGGCTCTTCGGTTCGGCGACAAACGTACCCACGCCTTGCATGCGCACCAGCAGGCCGTCGGCGGTCATCTCGCGCAGGGCGCGGTTGATGGTCATGCGGCTGAAGCCGAGCTGGCTGACCAGTTCGCTTTCGGACGGCACGCGGTAGTGCGGCGGCCAGTTACCGCTGTCGATCTGCTGGGTGATCATCTGTTTGACGCGGGCGTACAAGGGCGCCGGACTGTCGCCCATGTTCGCGGCCAACGGAGAAACTGGAGGCGGAGTCGGCACGGTTGATCCCTGTTCATTGGATGAAAGTGACTAGCTTGCCGGAGTTTACCGGGCAGGCAAACGTCTGTATATGTATATACAAATAACACACGATGGGGTGCCGAACGATGTCCGCCTTCTTTGCCGAACGCGCACTGCTGCCTAACGGATGGGCCAACAATGTACGTCTCGAGGTCAGCGCCGATGGCTTGTTGACCCGAATCCAGGCCGATTCCAGCGCAGACGGCGCCGAACGCCTGCGCGGGCCGTTGCTGCCGGGAATGCCCAACCTGCACTCTCACGCCTTCCAGCGCGCCATGGCTGGATTGGCCGAAGTGGCCGGCAACCCCAACGACAGTTTCTGGACCTGGCGCGATCTGATGTACCGCCTCGTCGGAAAAATCAGCCCCGATCAGCTCGGCATCATCGCCCGTCAGCTGTACATCGAAATGCTCAAGTCCGGTTACACCTCGGTCGCCGAATTTCACTACGTGCACCACGACAGCAACGGCCAACCGTACGCCGATCCGGCGGAACTGGCGTTGCGCATCAGCCAGGCCGCCAGCGAAAGCGGTATCGGTCTGACCCTGCTGCCAGTGCTCTACAGTCATTCCGGTTTCGGCGGGCAGACGCCAAATGATGGCCAGCGTCGCTTTATCAACAGCACTGAGAACTATCTGAATCTGCAAGCGCGTTTGCAGCCTTTACTGGCGCAGCAAAAGGCGCAGTCGCTGGGCCTGTGTTTCCACTCGTTGCGTGCGGTGACGCCGCAGCAGATCAGCGAAGTGTTGGCGGCCAGTGACAAACAATGCCCGGTGCACATCCACATCGCCGAGCAGCAGAAAGAAGTCGACGATTGCCTGAGCTGGAGCGGTCGCCGTCCGTTGCAATGGCTCTACGAGAACGCTGAAGTCGATCAGCGCTGGTGTCTGGTCCACGCCACCCACGCCAACCCGGAAGAAGTCACGCTGATGGCCAACAGTCGCGCGATCGCCGGGCTGTGCCTGACCACTGAAGCGAATCTGGGTGACGGGATTTTCCCGGCGGTGGACTTTCTTGCCCAGGGCGGGCGCATGGGCATTGGCTCCGACAGCCATGTGTCGCTGAGCGTGGTGGAAGAATTGCGCTGGCTGGAATATGGCCAGCGCCTGCGTGATCAGCGGCGCAATCGCTTGTATGGCGGGGACCAGCCGATGGTCGGCCGCACGCTGTATGACGCGGCGCTGGACGGCGGCGCGCAGGCGCTGGGTCAGCCGATCGGCGCGTTGGAAGTGGGCAAGCGCGCGGACTGGATTGTCCTCGATGGCAACGATCCGTATCTAGCGACGGCCAATGGCGACGGGATTCTGAACCGCTGGTTGTTCGCCGGCGGCGATCGCCAGGTGCGCGATGTGCTGGTCAATGGTCAGTGGGTGGTGCGCGATGGCCGGCATGCCGGCGAAGAGCACAGCGCCCGAGCCTTCACCCGGGTCCTGCGCGATCTTTT
>NZ_RCOD01000054.1:0-76103 GCF_004307505.1 Pseudomonas sp. Sample_11 | reverse complement strand
ATGCCGGCGAAGAGCACAGCGCCCGAGCCTTCACCCGGGTCCTGCGCGATCTTTTAGGGTAAGAAAAGCAAAAGATCGCAGCCTTCGGCAGCTCCTACACGAATGCATTCTCATGCAGGAGCTGCCGAAGGCTGCGATCTTTTCGCTCTTAATTGGATGTCTTGGCCATCTGCCGATCCGACGCGCGCCAGATCAGGCGTGTGGTGTCGTAACCCTGCTGACGCGCCTTGCTCAGCAATTCTTCACGCACTACACCGTTGACGGTCGGTGTGCGTGACAGCAGCCACAGGTACTTGCGGCTCGGATCGCCGACGATGGCGGTCTTGTAATCGTCGCTGACGTACAACACCCAGTACTCGCCCTTTGCCACACCCGGCACCAGGCGCGAGAACCAGTTATCGAATTCGACCCAGAGCTTGTCGGTCTTGCCCGGCACTTGTGGATAAGCCGTGCCCTTGGCTTCTTCCCATTGCCATTCCGGGGTCAGGCAACGGTTGAGCACGCCGACATTACCGTCAGGCTTGAGGGTGTAATGGGCTTCGGATTGCGCGCAGTGGCGCTGAAAGTACATCGGCAAGCGTGCCAGTTCATACCAGGTGCCCTGATAACGCTTGAGATTGACGCTGTTGACGGTCTTGGGCGCCAACGGGTCGACGCCGGAAGTGGCGCAGCCAGCCAGTACCAGGCCAGCAAAAAGGATCAGCAATAACCGCTTCATTTTTTTCTCCGTGGGCGCGAAGCCCCGGTTTACTTCAGGCCTTGGCCGGAAAACATCAGCACTTTGTCACCGGCGTATTGCACGCTGATAAAGCTGTTCTTGTCGCCCCAGGTACAGCTGGACATACCGAGCGCGCCCGAGCAATCAGTGGGCTTGCCGAGAAGGGTTTCCACTTCGGACTTGGCCATGCCGGCCGAGAGCTTGGAGTAGTTTTCCTGATTGACCTTGCTGCATGCGGCCAACAGCACGCAAAACGACAGCAGGGCGATAGATCGCAGCGACATGGTGAAACTCCTGGAACGAGGGGGGATGGCATGGTGCCAACCAGAAGCTTAGAAGAGAAAAGTGTCATCTGGTTCCGTGACCGAACGCCTATTTATCAGCCCGCCCGTCCGGCTTTTGCCGGTAAATCAAAAACTTTGTGAAGCCGTCGAGCATTTCGTCGACTTTCCCCACAAACGCCTAATCTTTGGCGCGGCGCGGTCGAAAATAAGAGCAGCGCAACGCTGCCGAATATGGCAAATTGCCGCCCTTTCCTGACCAGCCCCCTCGCGGTAGTTCATTCGATGACCAGAAACATGAAATTCAGCCACAAGATTCTGCTGGCTGCTGCCCTTGTGGTGGCCGTTGCGTTCGCCTGTTTCATCTTCTTCAACGACTATCGCCAGCGTCAGGCCTTGAGCAGCAGTACCGAAGCGACCATGCAGGAGCTGGGCAGCCTGACCACCAGCAACATCCAGACCTGGCTGGAAAGCCGCATTCAGCTGCTGCAATCGCTGTCGCAGCAAGTCGCCGTTGACGGCAACGCGCCCGCCAGCCTCAAACGCATCATTGACCTGCCCGCCTACACCGGCAATTTCCAGCTCAGCTATTTTGGCGGTGCCGACGGCGTGATGTTCTCGGTGCCGGCCGGCAACCGCGCGCCGGACTACGATCCACGGGCGCGCGGCTGGTACAAAGCCGCCAATAGCGCACAGCAGACCATCGTCACCGAACCGTATATTGCCGCTTCGTCGGGCAAGCTGGTGATCACCGTCGCCACGCCGGTGCAGCGTCAGGGCCAGATGCTCGGCGTGGCCGGGGCCGACATCGATCTGACCAGCGTCAGCGCGATCATCAACTCGCTGAACTTCGGCGGCCACGGTCATGCGTTCATCGTCAGCGCCGAAGGCAAGATCCTGATTCACCCGGACAGCAAACTGGTGCTCAAGACCCTCGCCGAGGCCTATCCGAACGGCGCGCCTCAAGTCAGTCCGGGCTTGAAAGAAGTCGAGTTCGACGGCAAGACCCAGTTGATTTCCTTCACTCGCGTCAACGGCGTGCCTTCGGCTGACTGGTACGTGGCACTGGTGCTCGATAAAGACACCGCGTTCTCGATGCTCAGCGAATTCCGCACCTCGGCACTGATCGCCATGGTCATCGCGGTGCTGATCATCATCGGCCTGCTTGGCATGCTGATTCGCGTGCTGATGCAGCCACTGCTGACCATGGGCCGCGCGATGCATGACATCGCTGAAGGCGAAGGCGACCTGACCAAGCGTCTGGTGATTCACGGCAACGATGAATTCGGCGCACTGGGTACGTCGTTCAACCGCTTCGTCGAACGCATTCATACGTCGATCCGCGAAGTGTCCTCGGCGACCGGCCAGGTCAACGAAGTCGCCCTGCGTGTGGTCGCTGCCTCGAACTCGTCGATGTACAACTCAGACCAGCAGGCCAGCCGCACCAACAGCGTCGCCGCCGCGATCAATCAGCTCGGCGCCGCCGCTCAGGAAATCGCCCAGAACGCCGCCCTCGCCTCGCAGCATTCCAGCGATGCGCGCAGCCTCGCGGTCGACGGCCAGCAGGTGGTGGATAAAACCATCCACGCCATGCAACAGCTGTCGGCAAAGATCAGCGATTCCTGCGGCAACATCGAAACCCTTAACAGCAACACGGTGAACATCGGCCAGATTCTCGAAGTGATCACCAGCATCTCGCAGCAGACCAACCTGCTGGCACTCAACGCGGCTATCGAAGCTGCGCGCGCCGGTGAGGCCGGTCGTGGCTTCGCCGTGGTCGCCGACGAGGTGCGCAACCTCGCGCACCGCACCCAGGATTCGGCGCAGCAAGTGCAGAAGATGATCGAAGAGCTGCAGGTCGGCGCACGTCAGGCAGTAACCATCATGACCGAGAGCCAGCGCGAGAGCGAAAGCAGCGTCGGCATCGCCAACCAGGCCGGCGAGCGCCTGGGCAGCGTGACCCAGCGCATCGGCGAGATCGATGGGATGAACCAGTCGGTGGCCACTGCGACCGAGGAACAAACGGCCGTGGTCGAGTCGATCAACGTTGATATCAACGAGATCAACACGCTGAATCAGGAAGGGGTAGAGAACTTGCAGGCGACGTTGCGCGCCTGTTCGGATCTTGAGCAGCAAGCCGCGCGGTTGAAGCATCTGGTCGGCAGCTTCAGGATTTAAGCTGCGGCCTCAGGCCTCTTCGCGAGCAGGCTCGCTCCCACAGTGGAATGCATTTCAATTGTGGGAGCGAGCCTGCTCGCGAAAGCGGCATAAGCCGCACTGAAGATTCAGAATCTTGAGCCGGGCCTGGACAGGAACTCCAATTCCTCAGACGTAGACTCCCGCCCCAACACCGCATTGCGATGCGGAAACCTTCCAAACCGGGCAATCACCTTCTGATGCCGCTCGGCATAGTCCAGGTTATCGGCAAACACCGCCCGCTCCGACTCTGGCTGCTCAGCCACCAATTCAATAAATCTGGAAACGGCTTCGTTCTGCACCGCGAGGTTTTCGCAGTGTTCGAACACCAGATAAATGAACACACGCTGAATCGGCTTCAACTGCCGATCAAAATCCGCTGCAACGCCTTGCGCGACAAGTTTCTGCGCAAGCAGATCACCGGAAAATGCTTTGGGGGTGTCGCGATAGATCATGCGTGGCAGTTGATCAAGCAACAGCACCACCGCCAGCCAACCTTCGGGACATTGCGTCCACTCGGTCAATTCACCGGCCAGGGCCTGATCGACAAAGACCCCGAAACGCGTCTGCGCTTCGAGGTCTTGGCTGTTTCGCTTGCCGAACCACAACTTGCCCTTTTCGGCCGCCACTTCGCTGGCTGATTCGGCGTGTCCGAACCACCAGTGGAGCAACGGCTGCCAGGGCGCGTGCATGGTTTATTCCTTGTGGTAGGCCGTGGCGCGGGCGACTTCTTCTTTCGAACCGAGGAACACTGCAACGCGCTGGTGCAGGCCTTCCGGCTGGATGTCGAGAATACGCTGGTGACCATCAGTGGACGCGCCGCCGGCTTGTTCGACAAGGAACGACATCGGGTTGGCTTCATACATCAGGCGCAGCTTGCCCGGTTTCGACGGCTCGCGGCTGTCGCGCGGGTACATGAACAGACCGCCACGGGTCAGAATGCGGTGGACGTCGGCAACCATCGCCGCGACCCAACGCATGTTGTAGTTCTTCTTCAACGGGCCTTCTTCACCGGCCAGCAGCTCGCCGACATAGCGCTGCACCGGGGCTTCCCAGTGACGCTGGTTGGACATGTTGATGGCGAATTCCTGGGTGGTTTCCGGGATGGTGATGTCTTCGTGAGTCAGGACGAAGCTGCCCATTTCGCGGTCCAGGGTGAAGCCTTTGACGCCGTCGCCCAAGGTCAGCACCAGCATGGTCTGCGGGCCGTAGATGGCGTAACCGGCGGCCACTTGCTGGGTGCCTGGCTGCAGGAAGGCTTTTTCGTTCAGCGGCTCGTTCTGGCTCAGGTATTCGTTCGGGCAACGCAGTACCGAGAAGATCGTGCCGACCGGGGCGTTGATGTCGATGTTCGACGAGCCGTCCAGTGGGTCGAAGACCAGCAGGTATGCGCCTTTCGGGTATTTGCCCGGGATCTGGTAGGCGTTGTCCATTTCTTCGGACGCCATGCCGGCCAGGTGACCGCCCCATTCGTTGGCTTCGAGGAGGATCTCGTTAGAGATCACGTCGAGCTTCTTCTGCACTTCGCCTTGCACGTTCTCGGTGCCCATGCTGCCCAGAACACCACCCAGGGCGCCTTTGGACACGGCGTGGCTGATCTCCTTGCAGGCACGCGCTACCACTTCGATCAAAAAGCGCAGATCGGCAGGAGTGTTGTTGCTGCGGGTCTGCTCAATCAAATAGCGACTCAAGGTAACGCGGGACATGGACGGCTCCGGTGGAATGGGGGGCGGAAAACCCGCGCAGTTTACAGGGAGTCTGAAAACCTAGCGAGCGAAGACGCCGGCTAACGTGCGCCTGGGTGTATTTGCCTGTATGAGACGTGATTGTCGGTGGAGAGTTCAGGTGTCGGGTTGAGCGTAGTTCGGTTCGGCATGAGCGATTGAAGATTTTCAGTGTCTGCCCGGGCGCTTTCGCGAGCAGGCTCGCTCCCACAGGGCAATGCATTCCATTGTGGGAACGAGCCTGCTCGCGAATGGCGCAAAGCGCCGCCATGCTCAGGTATTGGCTGGCGGCTTGCGCAACAGGCTGAACGCCATCGCCCCGAGAAACACCACACTGAGCAGCAACACCGCCCACAGCCCGAACTTCTTCCAATTGGTCCCGGCCACCGCAGCCGTCGTCGCCGTTGAGGTTTGCGTGGCCACTGCTTCGTCCTGCACCGTCGCCTTGCCCAGGCTCGCCAGCTTTTCTGGCTTGAAGTCCGGAATCAACGTTGCCAGTGGCAGGTTCGCCGTTTTCACGGTGGCATTGCCCAAGGCCAGACTGTACGGCCCTTCGCCCCGGGCGAGGAAGATCACTTGCGTGGCGCGCACCGCATATTTCAGGTCCGGCGCCTGCTCACCCAACCCGCCGCCGCGCTCATCCACGGTCAGCTTGAGTTGCTGCACGGTCTGCCCGGACAGCGGGATTTCGTTCTGCACCACGTCCTGATTGTTCTGGCTCAGGCGATACAGCAAACCGCTGCTCAGCGTCTGCCACGGCAAGTTGCTCTCCCTCCGGCCGGCCAACGTGACTGGCGCCAGACTGTTCGGCTGTTTCAGCTCAACCTGCACCCGCTCGACATTCAGCCCCATCGGCAACAGCCAGGTGTATTCCCCGGATTTGGTGCTGCTGCCGGCTACGCTGGGCGACCACACCAGGGGCAGCGGCAGGTTGCGCGGGTCGCTGCTTTTCAATTGCGCCGACGTCAGGACGGGCGCCGAGCCCGGCGACTCCCACAACAGGCGCACATAGCGCGCGGTCTGCCCCGGCAGGGTCACTTCGTGCTGTTCGATGCGCTCATCGGAAAAGGTCAGACGTGCCACCTGGCCCTCGCCCCATGACTGCCAGTGCTGCAGATCGTCGCTGGCCTCAATGCTGAAACGCTGAAAACCGTCGCGCTCGCTGGTCCAGTCGAGGATCAACTGCTGCAACGGTGCCTTGATCGCACTGGCATCGAGCAGCCAGCCGCGCAGCACTTCTTCGCCCGCCTCCAGTTGCGAGGACGGTTGCACTTCGACCAGGGTGCCGTTGGTGGTCGACTGCACGCGCACATTCGGCGCACGCTCGCTGGCGTCGGCGGCGTTGTACAACGGGAACCATTTGACCTCGTGCAGCTTGCCGTCGTCGCGGGTCTGCGCCGATTCGCGAGCCAAGGCGTAGGCCTGCGCTTCGCCGGCGGCGTTGAACACACGCAGGTCGCTGAGATCGGTCTGGCGCGCCTGCAATTGCGCGCTCAGCGGCAGGTCGAGGCGATACCACGGGCCATTGCCGCTCACCGTCAACGGCACTTGCGTGGCGAAGTCCGCCGGTTTTTCCTGAGCGCCAGCGACCATCACCACGCCCAGCGCCAACCACCCCAGATTCAGCATGCGACTCAAGATGCAACTCCTTCGGTTTCCGGCGCGGGTTTGTCCGCCGCCGGTTCGGCCTCGACGCGTTTGGGTGGCAGCGGCGCGAAGTAGCCGACCACCAGCAGCAATACGCCGACACCGATAAACGAGACGATCCGGGCGAGACCGCCACGGTTGCTCAGTTCGACAAAAATCAGTTTGGCCACCACCAGCGCAATCAGCGCCGCGCCGATCAGCCACACTTCGCGGCGATGGCGCAGATGGCCGCCGATCATCAGCCCCAGCGCCATCAACGTCCAGACGATCGACAGGCCGGCCTGCACCAGCATCGACGCGAGCAGTTGATCAAGCTCGAACGGGATGCCGGCCCAGTGATGCGCCGCGCGGGTGACCAGTGCGGTGCAGAAGGCGAACAGCGAAACCCCGGCGATCAGTTGCGTGGCCTTGTCGGCATGATCCTGACGGATCGACAGCTGCGCGACGGCGCTGCGCGACCAGGCATAAACGCCGAACAGCGCAAACAGCAGCCCCAGCTCCAATGGGTTGAGCAGCGGCACGTAAGGCAATGGTTCGGCATTGCCATCGCTGACGCCATTGGCCAGCCAGAACCACGCCAGCATCAGCACCGCCAGCGGTGCCGCCGCATACAAGCGGTACTCGCGGGCAAATGCGGCCACCGGCCACGGCCACGTTCGGGGTGCAGCCATCAGCAACAGATAGAGGCTCGGCAGAATCGCCCAGCCCAGCCAGCGCCAGGCATTGTACTGCTCGGACAACAGCAGCAGACCGTAACGCAACTCCAGCGCCAGCACGCCAATCAGCAGCCAGCAACCGAGCACATGGGCCACGCTCAATGCGCGCGCCGGCAACATCGACGCCAAGCGGCGCAGGCTGAAGAAGTGCACCGCGAACAGCGCCGGCCACGCCAGCCAGCCGAAGTCGGCGGCCGGGTGGTAGCGCGAATGCCAAGCGCCGAGCAAAACCAGCGCCGCCGCAGGAATCAGTAAGGTGCAGAGCAACCCCAGCGCCGGCCATTTCAAGCGCAGTGACAACAGCGTCCACAGCGCCACACTGATCGCAGCGACCAGCAGCAACAATGTGCCTTGCAGGTTCGGCGAGGCGAAACGCAGGATTTCGCTGACCCACGCCAGCGTCCACCAACCGGCGCCCCAGACCAGCAGCACTTGCGACAAGCGCTGCAAACTCAAGGCATCAAAAGCCGTGGCATGGTTGCCCAATTGCAAGCGCCACGCACCGATCAGCGCGGCCAGCCCCAGCACCAGCGGTGTCCAGAAGCCGCCATGGGCCAATGGTTGCAATCCTTCGCTAGACAATGGCCCGAGCCATTCAGGCCCGGCGAGCAGAAACGCCGCGCCACCGACCACCTGCAACAGCAGCCCGAAAACGAAACTCAGACGCTGTTGCAGGTACAGGCTCAGCCAGATGATCAGCAAACCGCTGGCCGCCCACACTGCACTCGCGGTTTGCCACGGCAGCACGAACAGCACCGCCAGATTGATCAGCACCAAGCCGGCCAGCAGCACCACCGACAAGCCGCGCAGCAGGCGCACATCGCCGCGCACCATCTCGTCCCGCGCCGCCAGCAGCATGCCGCCAATCAAGGCCAGACCGATCAAGGACGCACTGAGCAAACCGCTCCAGCCAGCGCTGAACACCGCCGCCGAATCTTCGCCGGCCGTTTGCAGGCGCAACAGAAATAACGCGCCGCCCAGCAACTGCACGGCGAATGCGGTGAACAGGAATGTGCGTGATTGAATCCGCAAGCCGACAAACAACGTTGCCAAACCGGCCAAGGCCCAACTGATCGCCGTGCCCTGGATGAACAGGAACAACGGCGCCAGCAGATACAGGAACGTCAGGCCCAGACACGCCAGCACTGGCAGGCCTTGCCTTTCCCACGGCAATGTTTGCTCGGGCGTAGCCTTGCGCAGTTGGAAGAAACTGAACAGCAGCGCGGCGCCAAGCATCAGCGCGCCCAGCGGTGCGCCGTCGAGCAGGCTGCTCTCGCCGGGCTGCAACTGGCTGAGAAACGCCAGTGCCGAACCCAGTTGCAGCAGTAAGGCAAAGGCCCGGGCAAACGGTCGATGCTGACGCAACCCGAGCCAGAAAATTCCCGCGCCTTCCACGGCCCACGCCGCAGACGTCCAGCGCGCATCGAGCCCCAGCGGAATCGCCAGGCTGGCGAAAATCACTCCCAGCGCCAGGCAGGTTTCGCCCAGGAGCATCGCGCGCCCGCCCATCAAAACTTTGGCCAGCGCCATATAGATCATGCCCAGCGCCAACGCACTGAACGCCGCCGCAAATTCGAGGTGCTGGACCAACGCAAACTGCAAACCGAAGCCAATGATCGGCGGGCCGAACAGCAGGGTGCCGTCGACGTAATCACCCTTGCGTGCCGACCATTGCAGCAGCGCGTCGCGATCAGCCTCCGCCGGAGCATTCGGCAAGTCGCGCAATTTGCGCCGGGCGAAGAGCAGGCCGATGGCGAGGTACATGAGGAAAAACACAATCAGGAACGGCTCGGTGCTCCACAGCAGTTCCGGCGTGTAGGAACGCAGGCCCCAGGCGAAACCGATACCGAAGGTGCCGACGAAACCGATCAGGTTGAGCAGGCGCCAGGCCTTGAACCAGGCGATGGCGAGAATGCCTGCGTTGAGCAAGGCGAAATAACTGAACAGTGCGACGTGATTGCCTTCGCCGGTAGAAGTCAGAATCGGCGCGGCGAAACCACCGAGTGCCGCCGCTGCGGCCAACCCCAGCGCGTCCTGGGTAATCGCCAGAATGGCCGAGAACACCGTCACCGCGACCAGCAAACCGAGTGCAGCGGACGGATCAAGCAACGGATGCAGACGCATCGCCGCAAACACCGTCAGGTACAACACCGCGATCCCGGTGCCTTGCAGCATCAATGCATAGTTGCTGTTGCGTCGGCGCAACCACCAGCCCAGCGCAAGCAGAGCCAACGCCGCTGCCGCGACGCCGGCGTAACGCAACTCGATCGGCACCACCATGCCTTCGGTGGCGTAACGCAGTAAAAACGCCAGACCGAAAAACAGCAGCACCACACCGACGCGCAGCACTGTATTGCCGCCAAACAGCCAGTTGCGCGCAGCGCCGATGCCGCGTTCGATCAGGTTCGGGCCACGGGGTTCGGCGGGTTTTTGCGGTGGTGCAACGGGGGCCGGTTCGGCGCGCCAGACATCCGCCGGCAACGGCTGGCTGGTTTCGCGGGCGACGGCGGAGATCGGTTCGAGTTCGGGGGGCAGTTCCCAGATCAGTTCAGGGGTCGGGGCAGCCTGCTCAGCCACGTCGACGGGTGCGGCGACTGGCTCGGCTTCAGGTGACGGCGCGGGCGCATGCGAGGGCGAACCCTCCAGCACAAACAGCCGCTGAGCCACGCCTTGCAAGGCTTCGCGCACCTGTTCGAGTTGACGCTGTTGCTCCGCCGCCTGCGAGCCAAGGCGCGCGATGCGCAGCATCTGGCCGATGACCAGCCCCAGCAGCGCACCTAACAGCGCACCACTGAACGACTCGTCGAGCAGTCCACCGAGCACCAGCCCGATCAACATGAACATCCATTGCATGGTCGATATCCCTGAGCGCAAAGGCCAATCCGGGAAGATTAGCGCAGCCTGTCGCAAAAAGATCGCAGCCTGCGGCAGCTCCTACAAAGGTTTATGCGAACACTTTGTGTAAGAGCTGCCGCAGGCTGCGATCTTTTCCGGCGCGCCGATTATATCGAGCCAGGCGAAAAGTTACTCCAGCGCTTTCCAGATATCCGTGGCGTACTCGCGAATCGTCCGGTCGGAAGAGAACCAGCCCATCCGCGAGGTGTTGAGCACCGCCGAACGCCACCAGTTCTGCGAGTCATGCCAGTGCGCATCGACACGCTTCTGCGCCTCCCAATAGGAGTCGAAGTCGGCGCAGACCAGGAAGCGGTCATAGTCGATCAACGAATCGATCAGGCCGGTATAACGCGAAGTGTCGTCCGGCGAGAACACACCGCTGCGAATCGCTTGCAGCACATCGTTCAAACGATGGGAGGCGGCGATGTCGGGTACGGCGCTGAACTCGTGGTTCTGCTTGCGCGCTTCAACCTGTTGCGCACTGAGGCCGAAGATGAACATGTGCTCGGCACCGATGCGCTCGCACATTTCCACGTTGGCACCGTCGAGGGTGCCGATGGTCAGCGCGCCGTTGAGGCCGAACTTCATGTTACTGGTGCCCGACGCCTCGAAACCGGCGGTGGAAATCTGCTCGGACAAGTCCGCCGCCGGGATGATGCTCTCGGCCAGGCTGACGTTGTAGTTGGGCAGGAACACCACTTTCAGCAGACCACGCACGGTCGGGTCGTTGTTCACCACCCGAGCGATGTCGTTGGTCAGCTTGATGATCAGCTTGGCCTGGTGATAACTCGCCGCCGCTTTACCGGCGAAGATCTTCACGCGTGGCACCCAGTCGACTTCCGGCTCGGCACGAATCGCCTGGTACAGCGCCACGGTATGCATCAGATTGAGCAACTGACGCTTGTATTCGTGAATACGTTTGACCTGCACGTCGAACATCGCTGCCGGGTTGACCGCGATCCCGAGGCGCTCGTGAATCAGATAGGCCAGCGCCTTCTTGCTGTGCAACCGCTGCTCGGCGAAGGCTTTGCGGAACGCGGTTTTCTCGGCGAACGGTTCGAGTTCGAGCAGGCGCTCTTCGGGATGATCAAGCACGTCCGGGCCGAGAGCGTCGATCAGCATCGAGGTCAGTTCCGGGTTGGCCTGATACAACCAGCGGCGGAACGTGATGCCGTTGGTTTTGTTGTTGATCCGCTCCGGATAGAGCTTGTGCAGTTCGGCGAATACGGTTTTGCGCATCAGCTGCGTATGCAGACCGGACACGCCGTTGACGCTGTGCGAACCGAGGAACGCGAGGTTGCCCATGCGCACCCGGCGGCCGTTGTCTTCTTCGATCAGCGACACCGCGCGCAACACGTCGAAGTCATGTATGCCCTTGGCCCGCAGCGAATCGATGTGCTGCGCGTTGATCAGGTAAATGATCTGCATGTGCCGTGGCAGCATGCGTTCCATCAGCCCGACCGGCCAGGTTTCCAGCGCTTCCGGCAGCAGCGTGTGGTTGGTGTACGACAGAGTGTCGACGGTGACTTGCCATGCTGCGTCCCACGCGACGTCGTAGACGTCGACCAGTTGGCGCATCAGTTCGGCCACGGCGATTGACGGGTGAGTGTCATTGAGCTGGATCGCCGCGTGATCACCGAGGGTCAGCACCGAGGTGTGCATGTTGCGGTGACGGCGCAGCAGATCCTGCAACGAAGCGGCGACGAAGAAGTATTCCTGACGCAGGCGCAGTTCTTGCCCGGCTTCGGTGCTGTCGGCCGGATAAAGGACGCGGGAGATACTTTCGGCGCGGGCCACTTCCGCCACGGCGCCCAGGTGGTCACCGGCGTTGAAGCGCTCCAGGTGCAGGTCTTCCATGGCGCGGGCACGCCACAGGCGCAGAGTGTTGACGCTCGCTCCGCGCCAGCCGACCACCGGCGTGTCATAAGCAATGGCGCGCACGGTTTCCGCCGGCGACCAGACCTGACGAGTCTTGCCGGAGGCATCGGTGACGGTTTCGACGCTGCCGCCGAAGCCGATCGGGTACGCCACTTCCGGCCGTTCGAATTCCCAAGGGTTGCCGAAATCCAGCCAGTGTTCGGTCTGCTCCTGTTGCCAGCCATCGACAATCGCCTGACGGAACAAGCCATGCTCATAACGAATGCCATAGCCATGGCCGGCGATGCCAAGGGTCGACATGCTTTCCATGAAGCACGCCGCGAGACGACCGAGGCCGCCGTTGCCGAGAGCCGCGTCGGGCTCCAGCAGGCGGATGCGCTCCAGATCGACGCCCAGTTCGGTCAGCGCTTCACGGGCGACGTCGAGCAGGCCGAGGTTGCTCAGGCTGTCGTAGAGCAAACGGCCGATGAGAAATTCCAGCGAGAGGTAATAAACCCGCTTCTGGCCTTTGCGATAGATCTGTCGGGTATGGTCCATCCAGTGTTCGACCATGTGATCACGCGCAGCCAGGGCGATGGCTTCGAACCAGTCATGGTCGAAGGCGTGATCGGGGTCTTTGCCCACGGCGTAGGTGAGTTTGGTCAGGACGGCGTCGCGGAACGCGGCCACCTCTGCTTCGCGAACTAGTGGTTCTTGAGTCATCAACAGGACCTCGAGCGAGCGGGAATTTTCTGAGCCTAGACGGTCTGACCGGCGCTAACGGCTCTGGTTCGGCAGTATTTGCGCGGACTGTGCGCCAGTGCGACATAACCCTGGCGGATGAGCCAATGAATGCAGGGGCCGTGCCGTCCTGTCGGGCAAAATGCGGCCGCTGCGAAAATATCCGGCGAAAGGTTGTTCAAAATTCCACCGCTCCCGGTATGATCGCGCGCCCTGATGCATACACGCCTGGTAACTCCCGATGATGAAGCCCAACCTGATCGCCGCCGCCGAGATTGATCGTCTCGATACGTGGGCCAAATATTCGGCACCGATGTGCGGCTCGTGCATGTCCAGCTGCTGCACGCTGCCGGTCGAAGTGAAGATCAAGGATCTGGTGCGCATCGGTGTGGTCGACGAGTTCGAACTGGGCGATCCGCCAAAGAACATCGCCAAGCGCCTGCAAAAGGAAGGTCTGGTCGAGCGCTTCAATCAGAAATCGGGAATCTTCACCCTCCAGCGCATGAGCAACAATGACTGCTATTACCTGGATCGTAAAACCCGCCTGTGCACCATTTATGACAAGCGCCCGGACACCTGCCGCAACCACCCGAAGATCGGGCCGCGCCCGGGGTATTGCGCGTACAAGCCGAAAGAAGTCGAGCGGGTGCAGAATTTCCGGGCCATCGACAAATTTTGATCGCGCCTGCTCGTTCCCACGCTCTGCGTGGGAATGCAGCCCGGGACGCTCCGCGTCACTCCTGAAGCCGAACGCGGAGCGTCCGTTGAGGCATTCCCACGCAGAGCGTAGGAACGATCAATACGCCCACAAAACCCTGTGGGGAGCTGGCTTGCCAGCGATGAGGCCAGCACAAAGATCGCCTAAACCCCAGACAAACAAAAACGCCCCCGGTCTCGCGACCGGGGGCGTTTTTTATTCCAGGGCTGAATTACGCCTTGGCTTTCTTGGCAGCGCGGGTACGCTCGCTTTCGTCGAGGATCTTCTTGCGAAGACGGATCGACTTAGGCGTGACTTCGCACAGCTCGTCTTCCTGGATGTATTCCAGAGCCTGTTCCAGGGTGAAGCGAACAGGTGGGACCAGAGCGATGGTTTCGTCTTTACCCGAAGCACGCATGTTGTCGAGCTTCTTGCCTTTGGTTGGGTTGACACCCAGGTCGTTGTCGCGGCTGTTCTGACCAACGATCTGACCGTTGTAGATCTCCTGGCCGTGTTCTACGAACAGCTTGCCACGGGCCTGCAGGGTTTCCAGCGAGTAGGTCAGAGCCTTGCCGGTTTCAACCGAAACCAGAACGCCGTTCTGACGGCCGGACATGTGGCCCGACTTCACTGGAGCGTAACGGTCGAAGATCGAGGTCAGGATGCCAGCACCGTTGGTCAGGGTCAGGAACTGGTTACGGAAACCGATCAGACCGCGAGCAGGGATGTTGTATTCCAGACGAACACGGCCCTTGCCATCCGGCACCATGTTGCTCAGGTCGCCCTTACGCAGACCCATCTCTTCCATGACCTTGCCCTGGGATTCTTCAGGGATGTCGATGGTGACGTTTTCGAACGGTTCCTGCTTCACGCCGTCAACTTCACGGATGATCACTTCAGGACGGCCCAGGGCCAGCTCGAAGCCTTCGCGACGCATGGTTTCGATCAGTACCGAGAGGTGCAGCTCACCACGGCCGGAAACCTTGAACTTGTCAGCCGAGTCGCCTTCTTCAACGCGCAGTGCAACGTTGTACAGCAGCTCTTTGTCCAGACGATCCTTGATGTTACGGGAGGTCACGAACTTGCCTTCTTTACCGCAGAATGGCGAGTCGTTTACCTGGAAGGTCATGGAAACGGTTGGCTCGTCAACGGTCAGCGGCTTCATCGCCTCGACGGTGTTGATGTCGCACAGAGTGTCGGAGATGAACAGCTCGTCGAAGCCGCTGATGCAGACGATGTCGCCGGCTGCTGCTTCGTCAACGTCGATGCGGTGCAGACCGTGGTGACCCATCAGCTTCAGGATACGACCGTTGCGGCGCTTGCCGTCGGCGCTGATAGCGACAACCGGGGTGTTCGGCTTGACGCGACCGCGAGCGATACGGCCAACACCGATAACACCCAGGAAGCTGTTGTAGTCCAGAGCGGAGATCTGCATCTGGAACGGACCGTCACGGTCAACAGCCGGAGGCGGAACGTGGTCGACTACCGCCTGGTACAGCGGAGTCATGTCTTCCGCCATGGCGGTGTGGTCCAGACCGGCAATACCGTTCAGGGCCGAAGCGTAAACAACCTGGAAGTCCAGTTGTTCTTCGGTAGCACCGAGGTTGTCGAACAGGTCGAAGATCTGGTCCAGAACCCAGTCCGGACGTGCGCCTGGACGGTCAACCTTGTTGATCACCACGATTGGACGCAGGCCGGCTTCGAAAGCCTTCTTGGTCACGAAACGGGTTTGCGGCATAGGGCCGTCTTGAGCGTCAACCAGCAGCAGAACGGAGTCGACCATCGACATTACGCGTTCAACTTCGCCGCCGAAGTCGGCGTGGCCCGGGGTGTCCACGATGTTGATGTGGTAGCCGTTCCAGTTGATGGCGGTGTTCTTCGCCAGAATGGTAATACCGCGTTCTTTTTCCTGGTCGTTGGAGTCCATCACGCGCTCGTCGTTGAGCTCGTTGCGCTCCAGGGTGCCGGATTGACGCAGGAGTTTGTCTACCAGGGTGGTTTTACCGTGGTCAACGTGGGCAATGATGGCGATGTTGCGTAGATTTTCGATCACTTGTGTATCTCGATCAGAGGATTCGGTTTGCTGACAAGTCATGGCAGCGATTAGCAGTAGTGTCCGGCATGGCCGTTACAGCTTGACGGCGGTGTCGGGGGGCCGGTGACGCAGGCCACAGGCAAACAGCCCCGGGCACTTAGCTCGGTCGATAAACGCGCACATTGGCATGCCCCTCACTGAGCAAATGGTGGGCATGCAGGCGACTCATCACGCCTTTGTCGCAATACAGCAGGTACTGGCGAGTAGGGTCCAGTTCCTTGAAACGTGCGTTCACTGCATAGAACGGCATCGTCTGTACCTCTATGCCGGCGAGCTCCAGCGGGTCATCCTCGGCGGCATCCGGGTGGCGGATGTCGATGACGATCTGACCGGCCAGCGCTTCGCTGACTTCTTCAATTTGCAAATCCTGGCCCAACTCGTCGATTACCCGATCGATCGGCACCAGTTTGGCGTTGGCGAGCGCACGCTCGAGTACCGCCATGTCGAATTCTTTCTCTTCGTGCTCAACCCGGCCCCGCTTGGCGGCGGTCTTGGGGTTGACCGAAATCACGCCGCAGTATTCCGGCATGTGCCGGGCGAAATCGGCGGTGCCGATCTCGTTGGCCGTGTCGATGATGTCCTGCTTGTGCGCGACGATCAGCGGTCGCAGCACCAGTTTGTCGGTCACGCAGTCGATCACCGACAGGTTCGGCAGCGTCTGGCTCGACACCTGGGAGATCGCTTCACCGGTCACCAGTGCATCGATGTGCAGGCGTTCGGCGATCTCGGACGAGGCGCGCAACATCATACGCTTCAAAACCACGCCCATATGACTGTTATCGACTTTGCCGAGAATTTCGCCCAGCACTTCCTCGAACGGCACACTGACAAATAGCACGCGTTGCGAGCTGCCGTACTTCTTCCAGATGAAGTGCGCGACTTCCATCACGCCCAATTCGTGGGCACGCCCGCCGAGATTGAAGAAGCAGAAGTGCGCCATCAGGCCGCGACGCATGATCTGGTAAGCCGCCACGGTCGAATCGAAGCCGCCGGACATCAACACCAGCGTCTGCTCCAGCGCACCCAGCGGGTAGCCGCCGATGCCGTTGTGCTGGCTGTGAATCACGAACAACCGTTTGTCGCGAACTTCGATACGGACTTCGATTTGCGGCGCTTTAAGGTCGATTCCGGCTGCACCGCACTCGCGACGCAGCTTGCTGCCGACGTATTTTTCCACGTCCATCGAGCTGAACGCATGCTTGCCTGCGCGCTTGCAGCGTACCGAGAAAATCTTCCCGGCCAGCGCATCGCCGTAGTGCTGTTTGCACTTTTCGGTAATGTCGTCGAAGTCGCCCAGCGGGTACTCGTCGATCTGCAGAAAATGCGCGATACCCGGCATGCAGGTCAGGCGCTCGCCCATCTCCTTCAAGGCTTTGGGGTCGGTAACGCGGGTTTCCAGCTCGAGATTGTCCCACACGCCGTTCACCACCACGGCCGGGTCCAGGTCACGGAGCACGGTGCGGATGTTCTTGGCCAACTGGCGGATGAATTTCGTCCGGACAGGTCGGCTTTTGATGGTGATCTCGGGGAAGACTTTTACGATAAGTTTCATGAAAACAGCGCGCGAACGGCCAGCCGAAAAAGGGGGGCGCGGATTATAGCGGAAATTGCTCAAGGTTTAACCAGTTAATGTGCAGAAGGTTTTGCTTGCACCAAAACAGGTCATTTCTGAATTTAAACGCAACATTAAGGGGCGGGATTTGTCGATTAAGTATCTCGCACGCCTTAATAAGCGTGAATTTGGCGCAAAAAACCCATGCTGGGGCACTGGCATGCAATTTGCTCCCTTGTGAGGCAGGTTGCCTTGGCAGAGTATTCGCGCCGGCATCACCATTATTAAGGGCATCCACTACCCGCCCTAATTCACCCGGAGGACACTATGTCGAAGTCGGTTCAACTCATCAAAGATCATGACGTCAAGTGGATTGATCTGCGCTTCACGGACACCAAAGGCACTCAGCACCACGTGACCATGCCGGCTCGCGATGCGCTGGATGACGACTTCTTCGAAGTCGGCAAGATGTTCGACGGTTCCTCCATCTCCGGCTGGAAAGGCATCGAAGCCTCCGACATGATCCTGATGCCGGTCGACGAAACTGCCGTACTCGATCCGTTCACCGAAGACCCAACCCTGATTCTGGTGTGCGACATCATCGAGCCTTCGAGCATGCAGGGCTACGATCGCGACCCACGTGCGATCGCCAAGCGCGCCGAAGAGCACCTGAAAGCCACCGGTATCGGTGACACCGTATTCGCCGGTCCAGAGCCTGAGTTCTTCATCTTTGACTCGGTGAAATTCAAGTCGGACATCTCCGGCTCGATGTTCAAGATCTACTCCGAGCAAGGTTCGTGGATGTCCGACCAGGACATCGAAGGCGGCAACAAGGGTCACCGTCCAGGCGTGAAAGGCGGCTACTTCCCGGTTCCACCGTTCGACCACGACCACGAAATCCGTACCGCCATGTGCAACGCACTGGAAGAAATGGGTCAGTCGGTTGAAGTTCACCACCACGAAGTGGCGACTGCCGGCCAGAACGAAATCGGCGTCAAGTTCAACACCCTGGTGAAGAAAGCTGACGAAGTTCAGACCCTGAAATACGTTGTGCACAACGTTGCCGACGCTTACGGCCGCACCGCGACCTTCATGCCGAAGCCACTGTACGGCGACAACGGTTCGGGCATGCACGTACACATGTCGATCTGGAAAGACGGCAAGAACACCTTCGCAGGTGAAGGCTATGCCGGCCTGTCCGATACCGCTCTGTACTTCATCGGCGGCATCATCAAGCACGGTAAGGCCCTGAACGGCTTCACCAACCCGGCGACCAACTCCTACAAGCGTCTGGTGCCAGGCTTCGAAGCGCCAGTAATGCTGGCCTACTCGGCGCGCAACCGTTCCGCTTCGATCCGTATTCCTTACGTGTCGAGCCCTAAAGCCCGCCGTATCGAAGCACGCTTCCCGGACCCGGCTGCCAACCCGTACCTGGCTTTCGCAGCGCTGCTGATGGCCGGTCTGGACGGTATCCAGAACAAGATCCACCCAGGCGATGCCGCCGACAAGAACCTGTACGACCTGCCGCCTGAAGAGGCGAAAGAGATTCCACAGGTATGCGGCAGCCTGAAAGAAGCCCTGGAAGAGCTGGACAAGGGCCGCGCATTCCTGACCAAGGGCGGCGTGTTCTCCGACGACTTCATCGACGCTTACATCGCGCTGAAATCGGAAGAAGAAATCAAGGTTCGCACCTTCGTACACCCACTGGAATATGAGCTGTACTACAGCTGCTGATCCGGTAGCGCTGCGTAAAGTGGCGTGACAAAAGAGGCCTCCTTCGGGAGGCCTTTTTTATTGCTCGGCGCAGTTCATTTACCCTGTGGGAGCGAGCCTGCTCGCGAAAGCGGCGTGTCATTGATCGTTCCCACGCTCCGCGTGGGAACGATCCGTGTTTTGGCTACCAGTCTTTTCAATTCCAGTTATCAACGGTTTTGGCCAACCGCCCCACCTGTCCTATGCTGCTACCCATCGCTTCCAACCCCGGTCGATTTCATGGGTCGCACGTTTCTCTACATTCTGCTGCTGATCGCCCTGCCCGCCGCCGCGCAGATCTACAAGTACACCGACGCCAACGGCAACACTGCTTACAGCAATCAGCCGCCGGACGGCGTGCAGGCGCAACCGGTCGAGCTGCCACCGCTCAATCGGGTCGAGCCGCAAGCACCGAGTGCGCCGCAGGCACCCACCGCAGAACAACCGCAACCACCGCGCAACGCCTATGAAATCCTTGAGCTCGCCGGTCTGCCTACTGACGAGGCCCTGCGCGCCAACAACGGCACCTTCACGGTCAACGTCCTGATCAAACCGCGCCTGCAACCGCCGCATCAATTAAGGCTGCTGCTCGACGACCAGCCCTATGGCCAGCCGAGCAACGTGCCGGTCCTGCAATTGATCAACATCGATCGCGGCGAGCATCGCCTGGCCGTGCAAGTGATCGATGGCCAGACTGTCATCCAGCAGAGCCCGCCCGCGGTCTTCACCGTGCAACGGGTGCACACGCCATGATCCGCGCGGGGCTGGTACTCGTCCTGGCACTGATGTCGACCTCCGCCTCGGCGGAGGTCTTCACCTATCTCGACGCGCAGGGCAACCGCGTCTACACCGACCAGCCACGCGCCAATGCCAAACGAGTGCCGATCGCGACAAGCAATCGCATGGCTGTCCCTGCCAGCACCGCAGCGCCGATCACCACAGCGAAAAAATCTGCCGAACCAGCGCCCTTTCGTTACGACATGCTGCGCATTCTGATCCCGGAGCCCGATGCCACTTTGCGCAGCAGCGCTGGCGAGCTGATCGTCAGCGTCACCAGCGAGCCCGGCCTGCAAAGCGGCCATCGTTATCGCCTGCTGCTGGATGGCAAGGCCACTGGCGAGCCCGGCGTCAGCCCGGTATTTGCGCTGAGCAATATCGATCGCGGCAGCCACAGCCTTTCGATCGAAATCCTCGACGCCGCCGGGCGTACCGTGGAACGCACCGCCAATCAGCCGTTCCACATGCTGCGCATTTCCCTGGCGCAGAAACGTCAGGTCAAACCCTGTGTCGCCGACGATTACGGCGTGCGCCCGGAATGCCCGCTCAAGAACAAACCTGAAGAATCGAAAAATCCATTCCTGCGCTTCTTTTAACGTCCGCCGGGCACGCGCACCCTATTGGTGCACTAAACTGCATCTCGCCCACAACCCAACCCATTTTGGTTCGAAACTTCCCGTTTGAGCTGGCTCCGTGCCATACAAACGCGCGTCAAACGCCTGTTTCAGGGCTTAAACGCTTCTTTTCGGAGCCTTGGTTTGGTTTTTGCATTTTCCCGACATCAGCGCTTTGTTCTCGCGCACGCCTTGCTCCAAAAGGGGTCCAGATGACCATAAGCGACGCTATTCACCGTTTGCTGCTCGACAACCTGACCACGGCGACCATCCTGCTCGACGCCGAGCTGCGCCTGGAGTACATGAACCCGGCGGCGGAAATGCTGCTGGCGGTCAGCGGTCAGCGCAGTCACGGCCAGTTCATCAGCGAGCTGTTCACCGAATCCC
Source organism: Pseudomonas sp. Sample_11 (assembly GCF_004307505.1). Classification (NCBI taxonomy): domain Bacteria; kingdom Pseudomonadati; phylum Pseudomonadota; class Gammaproteobacteria; order Pseudomonadales; family Pseudomonadaceae; genus Pseudomonas; species Pseudomonas sp. Sample_11. The sequence continues at coordinate 55,454 of NZ_RCOD01000054.1, read as the reverse complement.
CCGAGGCGCTCAATTCCCTGCGCCAGGCGGTCGAGCAGGCGCACCCGTTCACCAAGCGTGAAGCGATGCTCACCGCCCTCACCGGCCAGACGCTGACCGTGGATTACGCGGTCACGCCAATCCTCAGCAACGGCGAGACTTTGCTTTTGCTTGAAGTGCACCCGCGTGATCGCCTGCTGCGGATCACCAAGGAAGAGGCCCAGTTGTCCAAGCAGGAAACCAGCAAGATGCTGGTGCGCGGCCTCGCTCACGAGATCAAGAATCCCCTCGGTGGCATCCGTGGTGCGGCGCAATTGCTCGCCCGCGAGCTTCCGGAAGAGAGCCTGCGCGATTACACCAATGTGATCATCGAAGAGGCCGACCGCCTGCGCAACCTGGTCGATCGCATGCTCGGCTCGAACAAACTGCCGTCGCTGGCCATGTGCAACGTCCACGAAGTGCTCGAACGCGTCTGCCATCTGGTCGAAGCCGAAAGCCAGGGCTGCATCACCCTGGTGCGTGATTACGACCCGAGCATTCCCGACGTATTGATCGACCGCGAGCAAATGATTCAGGCGGTGTTGAACATCGTGCGCAACGCGATGCAGGCGATCAGCAGCCAGAACGAGCTGCGCCTGGGCCGCATCAGCCTGCGCACCCGCGCCATGCGCCAGTTCACCATCGGCCACATCCGCCATCGTCTGGTGACCAAGATCGAGATCATCGACAACGGCCCGGGCATCCCGGCGGAACTGCAGGAAACCATTTTCTTTCCCATGGTCAGCGGCCGCCCGGACGGTACCGGGCTGGGCCTGGCCATTACCCAGAACATCATCAGTCAGCACCAGGGCCTGATCGAGTGTGAGAGCCATCCAGGCCACACCACCTTCTCGATCTTCCTGCCACTGGAACAAGGAGCCACATCGACATGAGCCGTAGTGAAACCGTGTGGATCGTCGATGACGACCGTTCTATCCGTTGGGTCCTGGAAAAGGCCTTGCAGCAGGAAGGCATGACCACCCAGAGCTTCGACAGCGCCGATGGCGTGATGAGTCGTCTGGCCCGGCAGCAGCCGGACGTGATCATTTCCGATATCCGCATGCCGGGCGCCAGTGGCCTGGATCTGCTGGCGCGGATTCGCGAACAGCACCCACGGCTGCCGGTCATCATCATGACCGCTCACTCCGATCTGGACAGCGCTGTCGCCTCCTATCAGGGCGGCGCTTTCGAGTACCTGCCCAAGCCCTTCGACGTCGATGAAGCGGTATCGCTGGTCAAACGCGCCAATCAGCATGCGCAGGAACAGCAAGGTTTAGAAGTGGTGCCGGCGCTGACCCGCACCCCGGAAATCATCGGCGAAGCGCCGGCAATGCAGGAAGTGTTTCGTGCCATCGGGCGCCTGAGCCACTCCAACATCACCGTGCTGATCAACGGCGAATCCGGTACCGGTAAAGAACTGGTGGCCCACGCCCTGCACCGCCACAGCCCACGCGCGGCCTCGCCGTTCATTGCCCTGAACATGGCGGCGATTCCCAAGGATCTGATGGAATCGGAACTGTTCGGCCACGAGAAAGGCGCGTTCACCGGCGCGGCGAATTTGCGTCGCGGTCGTTTTGAACAGGCGGACGGCGGCACGCTGTTTCTCGATGAAATCGGCGACATGCCGGCGGACACCCAGACCCGTCTGCTGCGTGTGCTGGCCGATGGCGAGTTCTATCGCGTCGGCGGCCATGTGCCGGTGAAGGTCGATGTACGCATCATCGCCGCGACCCACCAGAATCTGGAAACGCTCGTCCACGCCGGCAAATTCCGTGAGGACTTGTTCCACCGCCTCAACGTGATCCGCATCCACATCCCGCGCCTGTCGGATCGTCGCGAAGATATCCCGACCCTGGCCCGGCACTTCCTCAGCCGCGCCGCGCAGGAACTGGCGGTCGAGCCGAAGCTGCTGAAAAGCGAAACCGAGGAATACCTGAAAAACCTGCCGTGGCCGGGCAACGTGCGCCAGCTGGAGAACACCTGCCGCTGGATCACCGTCATGGCCTCCGGCCGTGAAGTGCACATCAGTGACTTGCCACCGGAACTGCTCAACCTGCCGCAGGATTCGGCGCCAGTGACCAACTGGGAACAGGCCCTGCGCCAGTGGGCCGATCAGGCCCTGGCCCGTGGCCAGTCGAGCCTGCTCGACAGCGCAGTGCCGGCGTTCGAGCGGATCATGATCGAGACTGCTTTGAAGCACACCGCAGGACGTCGGCGTGATGCGGCGGTGCTGCTGGGTTGGGGGCGCAATACCCTGACGCGCAAGATCAAGGAACTGGGGATGAAGGTTGATGGTGGGGATGATGATGAGGGGGAAGAGGGTTAACGCTTAAGGGTTGTCGTGTACTCAGGATCGATCCCCCTCACCCCAGCCCTCTCCCCCAAGGGGGAGAGGGGGAAGGGAGCAATCTCGGGTGGTTTCGAGGCCTGAGTTCGGCTCGGTATCTCAGGTCGGCGTAACTTGACCGGGCACCTCGGTCAGTCCCCTCTCCCTCTGGGAGAGGGTCAGGGTGAGGGCCACCGTGCACCGCATCAATGCACAATGACCCGCGATCGCGCACAGCCGTATCGCCACAATCACTCCTGAAAAAACTGAAAAACCCTTTATTCAAAAACGCGAAAGCCCCGAGTCCCGGGGCTTTCGCGTTCGCAAAGCGTTTTTTGTTTCAGCAAATTTAAACCTGGCACGCACCCTGCAATACCTATCTCAGGTGATTCGTTTCACCACCCGTTTCGGGGACCTTGGTACAGGCAGGCCGGGGATTCCCCTCTTTACATCGGGCTCAGACCGCAACGGATGAGTCCACCCTTTTGGGATCCTTGGTACAGGCAGGCCGGGGGTTCCCTCTTTATACCGGGCCGATGCTGAACGCGACGCCCATGCTTTTGGGAACCCTGATACAGGCAGGTCAGGGATTCCCGCTTTTACACTGCAGCGCCCCCGCCCCTACTCGAATCTCGGGCGCCCGGGCGCATGATGTGGGGGCTGGTTTTGCCACGTCGGGTCAGACTTCCTTATTTCCTCCTCCAGCCTGTCCAGCATTTTTCCAGGGCTGGCTTCATCAGTTGCAATACGCAGCAAACTTCTTTGCTCACCGTAACTGGCGTTTTGGAAACGCTCGATAAACGACCAGACCCGGCGCTGCAAAAGCAGCCGCTCAACCTGAAATTCCGGCGTACGCACCAGATTTCTGATTTGTTTCATCATTGCGGAGTTCGCTTCAAGGACAAATGCATCCCACAGCGCAGACTTTTCAGCGTGTCGCGCCTGGGGAACATGGTGCATCCAGTGATGGATCCCCAAATCAGCCTCGATTCTTCCCAGCCATAGATCGCTACCCGTCTGCCGACGTGCAGCTATCAGACGTCGCAGAGAAGCGGGGTCGGCAATCGGGCTGCCAGTGAGGTCAAAACCTTTTCTCAGCTCAATGTTTTCAGGAATTGCGCTGATCCCGGTATAGACCAGATCCAGACGCGTCCTGGGAATATCGGATGTAACGCCGTCCGGGAAACTCTTTATACGAGTACGGTTGAGATCGACCTCCAGCAACGCCGTCATTCCCCGCAGTGAAGGCGCCACAGCCAGCCGGCTTTGCGACAAATCCAGTTTCTCCAGCCGCGTCGGACCGCTGGGCAAATCAAGCCCGGGCGGCGGCGAAGATATGTAGCTATGGGCCAGATTCAACTCTCGCAATGCGGACATATGAGTCACATCAGGCGCGTCTGTCAGATCGGGGTTATGGAACAGATCAAGCACCTCCAACCTTGACGCCGCGGGCAATTCACCCAGCCCGTCAGGCGGACGACGCAGGCCACAGGAACGTGCGCGCAAGACCCGCAACTCGGTCATACCGCGCACCGAAAAAGGCGGCCAGATACTGCAGTGCGTCAGGCTCAGCTCCCGCAAACGGGTCAGTTGCGTGAAATGTTCAAGAGTGACCGACGGGAGCCAGAGTGTGGCTTCCTGCATCGTCAGGACTTTCAACGCCGGGAGTTTACCGATTTCGCTTAACAGTTCATGACTCTTGCCTTTGAATCTGCGTACTTCGAGGGTTTCAATGTGGGAAAGCATCGAGAACACATTGCCCAGACTTCTTGAGGGACTTCCCTCCAGGACCAGGGATACGACGGCTCTGAGCGGAACCGAAAAACCCGGCGGCGCGAGATTGCCCCGACTTCCCAGGTCGAGCTCCAGCTTGAAACCGACCAGCCGCCCATTTCGGTAGACTTTTTCCGAGTGTTCTCCCTGCCACTTGAACAACCGGCGCATGTTGGCACCTATTGCCAGCCGGCGCCTGCGCTCTGCATTGTCCTTGCCTTTGTAGCCCGTCTCCCAGGCAGTGATCTCACGGTCCAACCGAGGAAACTCCAACTGAAGCCGCTTGAGTTCCACTTCCGCCAACCCCGCTTCTCCATATCGCGCAATGAAATCATCGGCATGTTGATCCGTCGCGTCAGCAAAATAGCGTTTGACCTGCGCCCGTGTGGTCGCAACCAGAACCGGCGGTTGTGCCCCTGAGGGGCCGGCGCCGGTGAGCCAGGGGCGGTGAAAGTTGAACGGGTTGGCAGGCGCCTGTGCACCGCCGTCCATCCCACCGCGCAAACCGGTGAGCATGGAAACCCAAGTGTTCTGCTCGCTGCGGGTGATAGCCAGGGTTTCACCGCCAAGGCTGGCGCGGTAGATATTCGCGCTGTCGGCAGCGACGGGATCGTTGGGTTTGACCAGGCGCCAAACCCTGTATTCCGGGCGGGAGGCATCCAGATCCTGCATGACCTGATACGCCTGTTCATGGATGACCACATAGAGCCTGCCTTCGTGACGTATCACGCCGTCGCTGCCCGATTGCGCGCCGCTGAGATCCGGCCCGGCATGAAAGCCGTCCAGGCTTTTGGCGGTCAGGGAGTTGGTGCGGGTGCTGAAGTCGCTGTGCGGATGCCAGATGCCGCTCTCGCTATCGCGCAACATCCATGGGCCGGAAGGGAACAACTCGCTGGAATGTCGAGCGCGATACCACCCCGTATCCGGATCCACTGCGACGAGAACGAGGCCACTGTCAGGTACGTCAACATAACAGCGATTTTTGTACATCCTGAAGCCTTCGCTATCAGCATCAGGCAGCTCGATCGCTGACGTTATCCGGTAGGTCTCCAGTGACCGGTTTATGACAGCGGGGCTTGCAGCAAGGTGCGGCGCCGGGCGAACTTCGAGCACCGGCGCCGGCAGGATCGCAACCGGGCCTGCGTCGTCGCCAGGTTTGGTGCTTCGCGACGTCAGATCATCGAGGCCAGCCCAGGGGACCGTGCCATCGCGGACGGGCATATCCGCCGGTATGAAATCCTTGTCGGAGCTTCGCTTCGGGAACGTGTGGACATCCGTATCAACGTGGGTGCTGCCCCCGCGAGGTGGTTTTACTGGCATGTTTTTTCATCCTTGAAAAGTTGCCCCGGCTTTTGTGCAGGGGGTAGTAGTGTCGGCATCGTGCCGCCCGCTGTTCACATCCCCCTAAGCAATACGCGGACGCTTGGGCAGAGGGTGCAGCGGTTGATTCTGTCGCCCTGCGTCATAGCTGCGGATTTCATTCTCCAGCCGGTCCAGCATCCTCCCGGGACTCGTTTCCGTATGAAGAATGGCGTCGAGCCTGGCCCGCTCGGTGACGTCGGCCCTGTCATACATTTCCAGAAACCACCACACGCGCCGCTGCAGCAGCGGGCGTTCGACGTGAAACTCGGGCGTTCGACTCAGCCGACGAAGAATGCCGGTCACTGCCAGTGGCATTGCGGCGTTATGCCTGTCCCACAGCGCTTGTTTTTCCGTTATCTGGTCCTGTGGCACGTTGCGTAGCCAGAGATCGGCAGTTACATCGCTGCTTTCCTGCCCAAGCCAGATATCGGTGCCTGTCTCGGCACGTGCTCGTATCAACCGCCGTAGCGAGGCCGGGTCCGTGATCGGATTGCCGATGAGATTGAAGCCCGCTCTGAGCTCCACGGATTCGGGAATCGACCTGATGTGATTGTCCGCAAGATTCAGTTCTCTTGCGGGAATCCTGTCGGTAATGCCCTCGGGAAATCTTTGCAATCGTGTATTGGAAAGATCCAGCTCCTGCAGTGCGGTCATGTTTTCGAGTGAAAGGCTGTCCGCAAGCGGATTGCCCCCCAGTCTCAACACTTCAAGCTTCGACGCCACGTCGATGGCCTCAAGACCGGAAGGCAGCAGGTGTATTCCGGTGCGGCTCAGATCCAGCACTCGCAGTTCAGTCATCCCTCTGAGGTCAGCTGCCACTTGCAAAAAGGTGACTTGCTCCTGATGCCGCATTTGCATGTCGAGGCTATTCACCGGGGCCTCGAATGTATTGCAAAGCCATAGCTCATGTAGCCTGGCAAGGCCTCGTACGGAAAAGTCAGACGTCAATTCACAGTCCTGCAAGTGCAGCCTTTGCAGACGCGGGAATCTTTTCAATTGCTCGGCAAAGCGCGAATCCAGACTGAATTTTGAATGCACCCAATTAATCACGTCCCATCCTTGAAACCGGCCTTGCACTGCGATTTCCTGACTGGTAATCGTCAGGCTTTCAAGGTTGGGAAATTGTGCGCAAAACACGTCCGGATCCAGCCGGCCACGGCCTCTTAAAGTCAGAGAAACCACTGAGCCGAACTTCAAGGAAAGCGGCTTTGCAACTGGCCAAATCGTCAGATCGATTTCCAGCTTGAAGCCCACGAGCCGCCCATCACGGTAGACGCGCTGCTCGGGCTGGCCCTGCCATCGGTACAACTGGCGAAACGTCGCCCACATATTTCGCGCCTCATGAAACTCGTTGCCCGATGAAATGGAACCTCGACTGATCGGCAGGTCAAAATCCGTCGAGTTCAATAGCGCAAGCCCAAGCTGGATATGCTTGAGCTCAAGCTCTGCCACGTCCTTGTCATCAAACCGGGCGATGAAGGCATCCGCGTCCTCGTCGGTCGCGTCGGGAAGGTAGGTGCGGATCTGTTCCCGGGTAGTTGGCTCCGCGACTTCACGCGCATACCAGAGTCCGCTGTCCACATCGCGCAGCATCACCGGGCCGGATGGGAGCAACTCGCTTGGCCGCCGGGCTCGATACAAACCCGTCGCAGCATCCACGGCGACAGGCACCAGGTCACCGTTGGCCAGGTCTGCGTAGGTTCGCCGACTGATCACCCGCAAACCTTCGCTGTTGACCTGTGGAAGTATCGCTCGGGCGTTGGTGACGTAATTGTCCAGCGAAGGCTGGCTGGCTGTCGGGCCAATACCCTCCGCGATTGCGCGAACTACAACGGCCGCGGCGGGGGGCACGGCATCCAGGGTGGCGTCGGTGGATGATCCGGCGCGCGGCAGCAAATGGTGCTGAGCAATATCCACATCGACGCCTGTGCGACCCAAGTGGCCGGGAAGCGAAGTGTCCACGTCCGCAGACCGATGCGGGCTGCCCGAGGCGTCCACGTGGGTACCGCCACCGCGAGGGGGTTTGACTGGCATATTTTCATCCTTGAAAAAGACGCCCCCTGCATTCCTGCAAGGGGACGACGGGTTTCGGCATCCTGCCGTTTGAAGGGGCGAACGATAACGTGCATGAGCACGTGCTGGAGATGGGAAAGGAAGACGGTCGCAGTGGGAAACGACCTCAAAAAGTGTGGGAGCGCGCCCCAGTGATGAAGAAGTGCCGCTAGGGCTCGCTCAAACGGATCTCCAGTCGCCAGCGATCATCGACCTCGCTGCCGACCCAGTCGCCCCGCAACGGACGCGCTGCCAGCACCGTCAGCAACAATCCGCCATCACTCTTGCGCGTGCGCCAGTTGACGTCCTTGCCGTTGAGCCTGAGCTGGCCTTTCTGCGGTCGACCTTCGGCCTGAAACAGCAGCGCGACGGTGCCGTCGATGATCTCGCCGTGCAGCTTCGGCTCATTGTTGAACCACACCACCAGGCCGCCATCGGTAACCTCGACCTGCTCCAGCACGCTCGGATCCGGCGTGGTCAGCCGGCCGATCATCAAGCCGATCATCAAGCCGACAATCGCCAGCGAGCCGATGACGCGCGGGAATAGTTTCGAACGGTTGTCCACAGGCGGCGTAGAATGCCGCTCATCTTTACCTTCGGAGCCGTGCATGTTTCACGTCATCCTTTTTCAACCAGAAATTCCGCCGAACACCGGCAACGTTATCAGGCTGTGCGCCAACAGCGGCTGCCACCTGCATTTGATCGAACCACTGGGTTTCGAGATGGACGACAAGCGCCTGCGCCGTGCCGGTCTCGACTACCACGAATATGCCACGTTGCAGCGTCACGCTGATCTGGCCAGTTGTCTGGAAAGTCTGGGCAACCCGCGTGTGTTCGCCTTCACCACCAAGGGTTCGCGGCCGTTCCATGATGCCGCGTTCGTGCCCGGCGACGCGTTTCTGTTCGGCCCGGAAAGCCGTGGCCTGCCAGCGGACGTGCTCGACGCCCTGCCCGCCGAACAGCGCCTGCGCCTGCCGATGCGCGAAGGCTGCCGCAGTCTGAACCTGTCCAACACCGTGGCGGTCGCCGTGTACGAAGCGTGGCGGCAGAACGACTTCAAATAGTTTTCGCCTGACCAAAACAATCGCGGGCAAGCCCGCTCCCACAGGAATGTGCAAGACCTGTGGGAGCGGGCTTGCCCGCGATGCGTATCCGAGCCTTTATTGAACGGTCGGAGTCTCGCCGCTTTCCTGCATGCGCTGCAGCTCTTGCGCGTACAGGGCATCGAAGTTCACCGGGGCCAGCATCAGCGCCGGGAACGAACCGCGGGTAACCAGGCTGTCCAGAGTTTCGCGGGCGTACGGGAACAGGATGTTCGGGCAGAACGCACCCAAGGTGTGGCTCATCGAAGCCGCGTCCAGATTCTTGATCAGGAAGATACCGGCCTGTTGCACTTCAGCGATGAAGGCCACTTCTTCACCGTTTTTCACGGTGACGGAAAGAGTCAGCACTACTTCGTAGAAATCGCCTTCCAGCGCTTTCTGGCGAGTGTTCAGATCCAGACCGACCGCCGGATCCCACTGCTGGCGGAAAATCGCCGGGCTTTTCGGGGCTTCGAAGGACAGGTCGCGTACGTAGATGCGCTGCAAGGAAAATTGCGGTGCGGTTTCTTCTTCGCTGGCTGCAGTGTTCTGTTGGTCAGTCATCTCAGATCCTTATCGATCTTGGGTCTTTTAGGGAGTGCTGTACGTGGGTGCAGCCGTTCAGCCCTTGAGCAGCGCGTCGAGTTTGCCGGCGCGCTCCAGGGCGTATAAATCATCGCAACCGCCGATGTGCTTTGCGCCGATCCAGATCTGCGGCACGGACGTGCGCCCGGCCTTTTTGGTCATTTCGGCACGCAGCTGCGGCTTGCCATCGACCTTGATCTCTTCGAAGGCCACGCCTTTGCTGGCGAGCAGATGCTTGGCGCGCGAGCAGTAAGGGCAGTAATCGCTGGAGTAGACGATGACTTCGCTCATGTCATTTCACCAGCGGCAGGTTGTCGCCTTTCCAGCTGGAAATCCCGCCGGACAGCTTGGCGGCGGTGAAGCCGGACTTCATCAGCTCGCGGGCGTGAGTACCGGCGGTCTGACCGAGGGCATCGACCAGAATGATGGTCTTGGCCTTGTGTTTTTCCAGCTCGCCGACGCGGGCAGCCAGTTTGTCTTGCGGGATGTTCACCGCGCCGACGATGTGGCCAGCGGCATAATCCTTGGCCGGACGGATGTCCACCACCACGCCTGCGTCTTTATTGACCAGTGCGGTCAGTTCGCCGGTGCTCAGGCTCTTGCCGCCGCCCTGCATCGTGTGCGCCAGCAACAGAGCCAGAAGTACGACGAAGATACCGACAAGAATGTAGTGGTTAGTGGCAAATTCAATCAGGTGAGCAACCATCGAAGGAGGTTCCAGGGCGTTAAAATGTCGGCCAGTATACACAGCCACTATGGTCGGCCAAACCCCGTCCGGCGGTGACGCGGTCGGAACTTCGCTTTAAACTCCAACTCCGTTTTCCATCGCCCTCTTCTTTATCAGCCACGAGTGGATTCCATGACGACTACGCCCAAACCTTTGGTCCTGATGATTCTCGACGGCTTCGGTCACAGCGACAGCCCCGAATCCAATGCCGTGTTCGCGGCGAAGAAACCTGTGCTGGATCGTCTGTGGGCCACGGTGCCGAACGGCTTGATTTCGGGCAGCGGCATGGACGTCGGCCTGCCGGACGGCCAGATGGGCAACTCCGAAGTCGGCCACATGAACCTCGGCGCCGGGCGCGTGGTGTATCAGGACTTCACCCGCGTGACCAAAGCGATCCGCGACGGCGAATTCTTCGAAAACCCGACCATCTGCGCCGCTGTCGATAAAGCCGTGGCCGCCGGCAAAGCCGTGCACTTCATGGGCCTGCTGTCCGATGGCGGCGTGCACAGCCACCAGGATCACCTGATCGCCATGGCCGAACTGGCCTTCAAGCGCGGCGCCGAAAAAATCTACCTGCACGCCTTTCTCGATGGCCGCGACACGCCGCCGAAAAGCGCCGCTTCGTCGATCGAACTGCTCGACGCGACTTTCCAGGCCTTGGGCAAAGGCCGGATCGCCAGCATCATCGGCCGCTATTTCGCCATGGACCGTGACAACCGTTGGGATCGCGTCGCCCAGGCCTACAACCTGATCGTCGACGGCAACGGCGAATTCAACGCCGCCACCGCTCAGGAAGGTCTCGAAGCTGCCTACGCCCGTGGCGAAAGCGACGAATTCGTCAAAGCCACTTCCATCGGTGAGCCGGTAAAAGTTGAAGACGGCGACGCCGTGGTGTTCATGAACTTCCGCGCCGACCGCGCCCGCGAGCTGACCCGCGTGTTCGTCGAAGACGATTTCAAGGACTTTGCGCGCGCCCGCCAGCCAAAACTGGCCGGTTTTGTCATGCTGACCCAGTACGCCGCAAGCATTCCGGCACCGTCGGCCTTCGCCGCCGGCAGCCTGGAAAACGTTCTCGGTGATTACCTGGCGAAAAACGGCAAGACCCAGCTGCGCATCGCTGAAACCGAAAAATACGCCCACGTGACCTTCTTCTTTTCCGGCGGTCGTGAAGAACCGTTCCCGGGCGAAGAGCGCATCCTGATCCCGTCGCCGAAAGTCGCGACTTATGACTTGCAGCCGGAAATGAGCGCCCCGGAAGTGACCGACCGTATCGTCGACGCCATCGAAAACCAGCGTTACGACGTGATCGTGGTCAACTACGCCAACGGCGACATGGTCGGCCACAGCGGCGTGTTCGACGCGGCGGTCAAGGCGGTCGAGTGCCTGGACACCTGCGTCGGTCGCATCGTTGAAGCGCTGGAAAAGGTCGGCGGCGAAGCACTGATCACCGCTGACCACGGCAACGTCGAGCAAATGGCCGATGAATCCACCGGTCAGGCGCATACCGCGCACACCACCGAGCCGGTGCCGTTCATCTACGTCGGCAAACGCGACCTGAAAGTGCGCGAAGGCGGCGTGCTGGCGGACGTAGCGCCGACCATGCTGATGCTGTTGGGTCTGGAAAAACCGGCGGAGATGACCGGGACTTCGATCCTGGTCTGAGCCGAATCCGGAAAACACCGCAAAAACCCTGTGGGAGCTGGCTTGCCAGCGATAGCAATCTGACAGCCAGCATTTATGTTGAATGTGCAGCCGCCATCGCTGGCAAGCCAGCTCCCACAGTGGTTTGTGCTGGGTTCGAAGATTATTTTCAGCTGTATCTCCAGCCAGTTATCACACAGCCCCAATTGGGCGTTTTTTTTGCAGCCTCGGGCGGGCATACTAGGCCGTCCTCTACCCTGGTGCCGCCCGCCCCTATGCTTCGCGTCCTGATCGCCCTTGCTCTGACCTGTCTGCTCCAGCCGGCCTTCGCCGACGAGCGCGCGCAAACCCAACAGCAGTTGGACGCCACGCGTCAGGATATCGCCGAGCTGAAAAAACTCCTGGGCAAGCTGCAGGAAGAAAAGTCCGGCGTGCAGAAAGAGCTCAAGGGCACTGAAACCGAGATGGGCAAGCTGCAGAAGCAGGTCGACGCGCTGCAGAAAGAACTGCAGAAAAGCGAATCCGAGCTACAGCGGCTCGATGCAGAGAAAAAAAAACTCCAGAGCGCGCGCACTGAACAGCAGCGACTGATCGCCATTCAGGCCCGAGCGGCGTATCAGAACGGCCGCCAGGAATACCTCAAGCTGCTGCTCAATCAGCAGAACCCCGAGAAGTTCGCCCGCACCCTCACCTATTACGACTACCTGAGCCAGGCACGCCTGGAGCAGTTGAAGAACTTCAACGAAACCCTGCGCCAGCTGGCCAATGTCGAAAAAGACATCGGCCTGCAGCAAGCGCAGTTGCTGGTGCAGAAAAGCGACCTCGACACGCAGCGCGAAGCACTCGAGAAAGTCCGCAAGGAACGCCAGCAGGTCCTTGCCAAACTCAATGACGACGTCAAGGCCCGCGACCAGAAACTTGCCGCCCGCGAGCAGGATCAGGCAGACCTGTCTAAAGTCCTTAAAACCATTGAAGAAACCCTGGCCCGTCAGGCTCGTGAGGCAGAAGAAGCGCGGCAGAAAGCGCTGATCGCCCAGCAGGAAGCGGAAAAAAAGCGTTTGCGTGAGGCGCAGGCTGATAACAGCGACGCCCCACGAAAACCCGCCAGATCAAGCCCCGGCGCGCTGGTATCGAGCAGCGGCGAAACCTTTGGCGGGCCTTTTGCTGCAACCCGGGGAAAACTTCCGTGGCCGGTTGATGGTCGATTACTCGCGCGCTTCGGTGAAAGCCGTGGCGACGACGCCCGCACCAAGTGGGATGGCGTGATGATCAGCGCCTCCGCCGGCAGCCAGGTGCACGCCGTACACGGTGGGCGCGTGGTGTTCGCCGATTGGCTGCGCGGTGCCGGTTTGCTGGTGATCCTTGATCATGGCAACGGTTTTCTCAGTCTTTACGGCCACAACCAGACGCTGCTCAAGTCGGCGGGTGATGTGGTCAAGGCTGGCGAGTCGATTTCCACTGTCGGTAACAGTGGCGGTCAGGACACGCCAGCGCTGTATTTCGCAATTCGTCAGCAGGGTCACCCGAGTGATCCGGCGCAATGGTGTCGTGCGCAAGGATAAGCGCACCATCTAATTCAGGAGTTCGTTCGACATGCTGCATTTGTCCCGCCTTACCTCGCTGGCCCTGACGATCGCCCTGGTGATCGGCGCGCCTCTGGCGTTCGCCGCACAACCGGCCCCGACCGTCGCTCCGGCAGGCACTGCCGCGACCGCCAAGGCGCCGTTGCCGCTGGAAGAGCTGCGCACCTTCGCCGAGGTCATGGACCGGATCAAAGCCGCGTACGTCGAGCCTGTGGACGACAAGACTCTGCTGGAAAACGCGATCAAGGGCATGCTCAGCAACCTCGATCCGCATTCGGCCTACCTTGGCCCGGAAGATTTCACCGAGCTGCAGGAAAGCACCAGCGGTGAATTCGGCGGCCTGGGCATCGAAGTCGGCGCCGAGGACGGCTTCATCAAGGTTGTCTCGCCGATCGACGACACCCCGGCGTCGAAGGCCGGCATTCAGGCTGGCGACTTCATCGTCAAGATCAACGGCCAGCCAACCCGCGGCCAGACCATGACCGAAGCCGTCGACAAGATGCGCGGCAAGATCGGCCAGAAAATCACCCTGACCCTGGTTCGCGATGGCGGCACGCCGTTCGACGTGACCCTGGCCCGTGCAGTGATTCAGGTGAAAAGCGTCAAGGCGCAACTGCTGGAATCGGGCTACGGCTACATCCGCATCACCCAGTTCCAGGTCAAGACCGGCGAAGAAGTCTCCAAGGCTCTGGCCAAACTGCGCAAGGACAACGGCAAGAAGCTCAACGGCATCATTCTCGACCTGCGCAACAACCCGGGCGGCGTACTGCAATCGGCAGTGGAAGTGGTCGACCACTTCATCACCAAAGGCCTGATCGTCTACACCAAGGGCCGCATTGCCAACTCCGAATTGCGCTTCTCCGCCACCGGCAAGGACGAAAGCGAAGCGGTGCCGATGGTCGTGCTGATCAACGGTGGCAGTGCCTCGGCTTCGGAAATCGTCGCCGGCGCCCTGCAGGACCAGAAGCGTGCCGTGGTCATGGGCACCACCAGTTTCGGCAAGGGTTCGGTGCAGACCGTGCTGCCGCTGAACAACGACCGCGCGCTGAAGATCACCACCGCGCTGTACTTCACGCCGAACGGCCGCTCGATCCAGGCTCAGGGCATCGTGCCGGACATCGAAGTGCGCCGCGCGAAGATCACCAACGAAGCCGACAGCGAATACTTCAAGGAAGCCGATCTGCAAGGTCACTTGGGCAACGGCAACGGCGGCGCCGACAAACCGAGCGGTTCCGGCGGCAAGGCCAAAGCGATGCCGCAGGATGACGATTACCAGCTGGCCCAGGCCCTGAGCCTGCTCAAAGGCCTGAGCATCACCTCCGGCCGCTGAGGATGTTGCTCCGCGCACTCTGCGTCCTGTTGTGCTGTCTGGCGGGTTTTGCCCAAGCAGAGCCCGCCAGCTCCTCGCCGCACAAAGCCTACCTGACATTGATCATCGATGACCTGGGGCAGAACCTGCCCCGGGATCGTCGCGTGCTCGCCCTGCCCGGCCCGGTCACGGCGGCGATCATGCCCGACACCCCCCACGCCAGCGAATTTGCCCGCGAAGCCCATCGCGCCGGCAAGATCGTCATCCTGCACATGCCCATGGATCCGGCCACCGGGCCGTACGCCTGGCACCCCGAACTGCCCATCGAAGAGCTGCAGAAACGCCTGAATGCCGCGTTTGAAAAAGTCCCGTTCACCGCCGGCATCAACAATCACATGGGCAGCCGCATGACCGCGCAGCCTGCGGCCATGGCGTGGTTGATGGGCGAATTGCAGCGTCGGCACAAGTTCTTCGTCGACAGCCGCACCAGCGCTCAAACGGTCGCTGCGCAGCAGGCGCAGAAAATCGATCTGGCCAGCGTTTCCAGAGACGTGTTTCTCGATGATGAGCGCACCGAAGCGGCCATTGCCAATCAGTTGCAGACCGCGATCACCCTGGCGCACAAACAGGGCTCAGCGGTGATGATCGGCCACCCGTATCCGCAGACCCTGGCGGTGCTGGAGCGCGAATTACCCAAGCTCAAAGCGCAAGGCATCGACTGGATCGATATCCGGCAGATGATCAGCGTGCGCAGCAACCGCGCCATGGCTGGGCATGGCAAGGATGGCGTTTACCGGTAAAACCCTGTGACGCTGGCACATACATAGTTACCACCCGATAACCGTCCCCGTTTCCGATAGTGCGACCTGCAACAGGTCGCGACGCCCTCGCGTCGCTTTCAACTATCAGGAATCATCATGACTATCGAAGACAATATCGCAGCGCTGCCACGGCAAATGGAACCGATCATCCAGGACAGCCTGCTGATCAACTTCACCACGGAATTCAATCGGGTCTGGAGCAGCAACGGCTCGAAAGCGAAACCCGCCACCTTCTGGCGCCCTGCCCCCGCTCCGGATGCACTGCCGGGCTATTTCCCGCTGGGCGATATGCTGATCCCCGGCGATGCCAATATCAACGGCGAAGTAGTCGCGGCCGTGGTCTGCGAGAGGGATTTGAAAGGAGTCGAAAACGCCAGAGGCAAGGCACTGGCGCGTCCGATCGATTTTGAACTGGTCTGGAAAGAAACCGGGGCGCCCAATGTTGCGCGCCTGTCGATCTGGCGCCCTTTGGCACCTGTCGGTTACGTCGCCTTGGGACAAGTCTGCACCACCGATCATTGCAAACCTTCGCTCAACTCAGTGCGTTGCGTCAGGGTCGACCTCGTCGTCGCGGCGAACCTCGGCGAGTTGATCTGGAATGACAAAGGTAGCGGCGCCAAAATGAGTTTCAGTGCCTACGCCATCGAACCGCCGACTGCGGCAGCAGGCGAAATCCTGTTTGCAGCGGGCACATTCGCCGGCATTCAGGGCTACAGCAAGCCTGCGGCACCTTCATCGGCGTACGCGTTGCGCATGCAGATCCCTGTGCAACTGAGCGAACCACCGCAGGTTCCGGTTCTCGGTGGCTATGCCAAGCCAGCCGAAAGCGAACCCGCCACAGTCACACATGTTGCCCGCCTGCCCTGGTTCGCGGTGCGAGACCATGCGCATCCCGGTGAGCAGTTTCGCAACTCACCTTACTACGCACTCAAAAGGACCGACCAATACGTGCTCATCGGTTATGAGCGCAATGAGGCAGACACATACCGCGCGAGAAAATGGACTGCGCCGCGCGCGCAGAGCGCCGTGACGATGCGGATGTTCCATAGCTTCACCGCGATGGAAATTGTAAAAGCCTGGCCATCCGCGCCTTTGAGCGACATCCGCATGACCAGATTCTCGGCTTGCCTGCCGAAGGCCCTGACCCACACTGAAGCGTCTTCCAACGGCTGGCACGAGCTGCGACCGCAGATCGTGATTGCCATGGTGCCAAAACAATCAGCCGTAGCGGTCTATCAGATGCAAAGCCATTACGAACTGGTGAGGGAAGACGGTACTCAAGTGGCGGTCGATTTCGGCTATACCGACGACTCCAGCGTTCTGCTGACGCAATACCCGCCGCAATCCATCGAGTCAGTCAGTTCGTGCCCATCGCTGACGTCGGATATCCCCGCTGAAACAGGCATCGACAGCACCAGCGTAGAAGCGCTGCCATCGCCTGATGTGGATGTGGTCACAGATAGCGCGCCATGATTTCATCGACCACGCCTTCCTTGCGCAACTGATCCAGCGCGGTCTGAAGCTTGTTGACCACCTCATCGGAAACATCCTTGTTCAGCGCCAGGTACAACTCGGCGCTGTTGAAGCGCAGCACGGTCTTCAGGCCGGTCACGCCATCCTGCCGTGCCAGATAACGGCCGGCAGGATCACCCGTGGCCCACAGATCGATCTGGCCATTGAGCAGCTTTCTAGCGTTGTCCTGATCGCGCAGCACCACCACCGGTTTGAGGCCTTGCTTGGTGAGTGTCTCGGCAATCGCATCCCCCTTGTAGGCGCCGATCTTGTATTTGCGCGCGTCGTTGAGGGTGTCGAGGGTGATCTTGCTGTCAGCCTTGGCCAGCAGAATCCAGTCATCCGGGCCGATCGGGCCGACCCATTTGAACAGTCTTTCGCGATCGGGCAGGCGCGCCATGACGAAGGCCCCATAACCGGGATTTTCCAGGGCGAGCTTGTAGACACGTTCCCAGGGGAAACGCAGGGTCAGGCTGTAGGTGAGGCCGGCGCGCTGGAACATCTCGCGAACGATGTCCGTGGCAATGCCGTTGATGTTGTCGCCCTGGGCGAAATTCTTGCCATTCTTCGCCATGTTGTACGGCGGGAAGTTCTCGGTGAGCAGCACCAGATCGGTGTCGGGACTGGTTTCGGCCCGGGCATTGCTGATGAATAACAACGAGGCGCTGGCGAGAACAACAAGCAGGCGTTTGATCATGTCGGGCTACCGGAATCCATGGCGTGCCCAAGAGTGCCTTGGGCGCGCCATGCTGTCCACTGGCCTGTACGCTTTAGCGCATGACGATGCCGCGATGCGACATGTAGGCCTTGGCTTCCTGCACGGTGTATTCGCCGAAGTGGAAAATACTTGCCGCCAGCACCGCACTGGCATGGCCTTCGAGAATGCCGTCGGCCAGATGCTGCAAATTGCCGACGCCACCGGAAGCGATCACCGGAATGCCCAGCGCGTCGCTGATGGCGCGGGTCACGCCGAGGTCGAAGCCGTTTTTCATGCCGTCCTGATCCATGCTGGTCAGGAGGATTTCGCCAGCACCGAGGCCTTCCATTTTCTTCGCCCACTCGACCGCGTCGAGGCCGGTCGGCTTGCGCCCGCCGTGGGTGAAGATTTCCCAGCGCGGGGTTTCGCCGGGGCCGGAGACTTTCTTAGCGTCGATGGCGACGACGATGCACTGCGAGCCGAAATGCTGCGCGGCTTCGCCTACGAATTCCGGGTTGAACACGGCAGCAGTGTTGATCGACACCTTGTCCGCGCCGGCATTGAGCAGGTTGCGGATGTCCTGCACGGTACGCACGCCACCGCCGACGGTCAGCGGAATGAACACCTGGCTGGCCATGCGCTCGACGGTATGCAGCGTAGTGTCACGACCATCGACGCTGGCGGTGATGTCGAGAAAGGTAATCTCGTCGGCGCCCTGCTCGTCGTAGCGACGGGCGATTTCCACCGGGTCACCGGCGTCGCGGATGTTCTCGAACTTCACACCTTTGACGACCCGGCCGTTGTCCACGTCCAGGCAAGGGATGATGCGTTTGGCCAATGCCATAAGACTTAATCTCCGATTAAGAAGCTTCAAGCTTCAAGCTGCAAGAAAGGGCGGATTGCGGTCGCGCTTCTAACTTGCAGCTCGCAGCTTGCAACTTGAAGCTGCTTTTATCTGGCCGCGTAGCCATCACAAAAAGCTTGAGCCTCTGCAACATCCAAAGTGCCCTCATAGATCGCGCGGCCCGTGATCGCGCCGATGATGCCCGGTGCCTTGGCGTCGAGCAGCGACTTGATGTCACCCAGGTTATGGATGCCGCCGGAAGCGATCACCGGAATCCTGGTGGCAGCGGCCAGCGCAGCGGTGAACGGTACGTTGCAGCCCTGCATCATGCCGTCTTTGGCGATGTCGGTATAAACGATCGAGGACACGCCGTCGGCTTCGAACTGCTTGGCCAGGTCAATGACCTGCACGGTGCTGATCTCAGCCCAGCCGTCGGTGGCGACGAAACCGTCTTTCGCATCCAGACCGACAATGATCTTGCCCGGAAACGCACGGCAGGCTTCAGCAACGAACGCCGGATCTTTCACGGCTTTGGTGCCGATGATCACGTAGCTGACGCCGGCCTTGACGTAATGCTCGATGGTTTCCAGCGAACGGATGCCGCCACCGATCTGGATCGGCAGGGTCGGGTAGCGCTTGGCGATCGCGGTGACCACTTCGCCGTTGACCGGCTGGCCTTCGAACGCGCCGTTGAGGTCGACCAGATGCAGACGACGGCAACCGCCCTCCACCCACTTGGCAGCCATGCTCACCGGGTCATCGGAGAACACCGTGGAATCTTCCATGCGGCCCTGGCGCAGACGTACGCAGGCACCGTCTTTGAGATCGATAGCGGGAATAATCAGCATGCTTTTTCCTTCGTCAAAAGAGCGGCAAGCTGCAAGCCATAAGCTGCGAGCGCGCACGCGCGTCTATCTCTTGCAGCTTGCAGCTTGACGCTTGCCGCTGCTCTTAATTTTTTTCGAGCGCCCACAGGTCGCTTTCGATGCTTTCAAACCGTTCCTTGAGGTGGGTCTGCACATCGAAAATCGCCCTGTTGTAATAGTGCGGAGCAATCTCGCGGGTAAACAGCTCAAGAATTTCCGCCGCCTCGAACGAACCCAGGTCCAATTCGAAACGATCTTCCATGAACCGCTGAATCTTGCGACTGGCCTCGCTCTCCTGCTCGGGAGTGAGGGTCAGAATCGGCGGTTTGGATTTCTTGACAGCCATTTACCAGCGACCGTCCCACGCAGCGAAGTTCTGCAGCAGTTGCAGGCCGTGGGTATGGCTTTTCTCCGGGTGGAACTGCACGGCGAAACGCGAACCGTCGGCCAGCGCTGCGGCGAAATCGACACCGTAATGACCGCTGCCTACCACCTGCCGCGCATTGGCGGCGGCGATGTAGTAGCTGTGCACGAAGTAGAAACGCGCCAGATCCGGGATGTCATGCCACAACGGGTGACTGATGTTCTGCTTCACCTCGTTCCAGCCCATGTGCGGGACCTTCAGGTGCTCGCCGTCTTCGTGCAGATCCTTGCCGAAGAATTTCACCGCGCCCGGAAACAGGCCGATGCAGTCGACGCCGGCGTTCTCTTCGCTGGTATCGAGCAGGGCTTGCATGCCGACACAGATGCCGAGGAACGGCCGATCCTGGCTGACCTCACGGACCAGCGAATCGAAGCCGAGGCGACGGATCTCCGCCATGCAATCGCGAATCGCGCCAACGCCCGGGAATACCACGCGGTCGGCTTCACGAATTACGTTCGCATCGCTGGTGATCAGCACCTTGCCGGCGCCGACGTGCTCGAGCGCTTTGGCCACCGAGTGCAGATTGCCCATGCCGTAGTCGATAACTGCAACCGTCTGCATTACAGAACGCCTTTGGTCGACGGCATTTGCCCGGCCATGCGCTCGTCCAGCTCGACGGCCATGCGCAGCGCGCGGCCGAAAGCCTTGAACACGGTTTCGATCTGGTGGTGGGTGTTGGTGCCGCGCAGGTTGTCGATGTGCACGCTGACCAGCGCGTGGTTGACGAAGCCCTGGAAAAACTCCTGGAACAGGTCAACGTCGAAACCGCCGACGGTAGCGCGGGTGTACGGCACGTGCATCTGCAGGCCCGGGCGACCGGAGAAATCGATCACCACGCGCGACAGCGCTTCATCGAGCGGCACGTAGGCATGGCCGTAGCGACGGATGCCTTTTTTGTCGCCGATGGCTTTGGCAAACGCCTGGCCGAGGGTGATACCGACGTCTTCCACCGTATGGTGGTCGTCGATATGCAGATCGCCCTTGCATTCGATATCCAGGTCGATCAACCCGTGACGGGCGATCTGGTCCAGCATGTGCTCAAGAAAAGGAACACCGATATCGAATCGGGCCTTTCCGGTGCCATCAAGGTTGATCGAGGCTTTGATCTGGGTTTCCAGAGTGTCGCGCTCGACAGACGCCTTACGTTCGGCCATCACCAGCTCCGCAAAATCATTGGGCGAAAAAGGCAGCCATTATAGGCACGCAGGAGGCAAACAGAAACACGAGAGGTGAGATGCCTGACGGATAGAACGCCCGGCTGTCGCGGGTAGACATGTCCATACAAGCAAAAAGATCGCAGCCCCCGGGAGCGACTACAGTTTCATCATGCGAACACTGACTGTAGGAGCTGCCGAAGGCTGCGATCTTTTCGGCTTGAAACCAATGCACCTGACACTACCTCTCAGGTGCACCAATGCTTAGTGAAACAGTACCGCCGTCTTCTGCAGGGTCACCCACACACCCCACGCCAACGGAATACCTACAACCAGCCAGGCAGCGATTGCCAGCGGCTTGGTGCCCGGCGCCGCTTTCCACTCCAGAACGGTGCTGGCATCGGCACCCTTGTCGTGGCCCAGCGCCTGTTCGGCGGCCAGTTCGGCGTCGGTCATGAAGTACTTGTCGGCCACCGGGCGCACCATCAGATTGCACAGGAAGCCCAGCACCAGCAGGCCGGCGAGGATGTACAGGGTGATGTCGTAAGCGGCAGCGCGTTCCACGCCGATGCTCAACTGATATTCACGCAGGTAGTTGACCAGCACCGGACCGAGCACGCCGGCAGCGGCCCAGGCAGTCAGCAGACGACCGTGGATCGCACCGACCATCTGTGTACCGAACAGGTCGGCCAGATACGCCGGAACGGTGGCAAAACCACCGCCGTACATCGACAGGATGATGCAGAACGCCGCCACGAACAGCGCAACGTTGCCCAGATGGCCCATGTTCGGAATCAGCGCGTACAGGGCAAAACCCAGCGCGAAGAACACGAAGTAGGTGTTCTTGCGGCCCAGGTAGTCGGAGAACGAGGCCCAGAAGAACCGGCCACCGATGTTGAACAGGCTCAGCAGACCAGTGAAGCCCGCTGCGATCGCCGCGATCGAGGCCAGTTGGCCAGCGTCGAGTTGACCGAACGGTACATCGACGCCCAGCAGTTTGCCGCCGAACACTTCCTGCAACAGTGGCGAAGCCATGCCGAGGATACCGATACCCGCCGACACGTTCAGGCACAGCACCAGCCAGACCAGACGGAATTGCGGGGTTTTCCACGCTACGTTCACGTGGACGTGACGGTTGGTGATCATGGCGTTGGAAGCTTTCTTCGCCGGAGCGGTCCAGCCTTCAGGTTTCCAGCCGGTTGGCGGCACGCGGTAGGACAATGCGCCACCGATCATGAACACGAAGTAAATGGCCGCCATGGCCACGAAGCTCTGCCATACGCCCACGCCTTCTGGCGATGCGAAGTGGCTCATCAGTGCAGTCGCCAGTGGTGCACCGACCATCGCGCCGCCACCGAAGCCCATGATCGCCATGCCGGTCGCCATACCGCGCTTGTCCGGGAACCACTTGATCAGGGTCGACACCGGCGAGATATAGCCCAGGCCCAGACCGATACCGCCGATCACGCCGGAGCCGATCCACATCAGCCAGATCTGGTGGGTATAGATACCCAGCGCGGAAATCAGCAGACCGCCGCACCAGCACAAGGCCGAGACCACGCCCGCTTTACGAGGCCCGGCGTGTTCCAGCCAGCCACCCCAGATCGCTGCCGAGCAGCCGAGGAAGATGAAGAACAGCGTGTAGATCCAGCCGAGCATGGAGATCGGCCAGTCGCAGTTCGACGAAAATACCTGCGCGATGAAGCTCATGTCCGGCGCGCAAGCCACCGGCGCGGTAACGCCAAGCGCCTTGGACAGCGGCAACCAGAACACCGAGAAGCCGTAGGCCATGCCGATGCACAGGTGAATGGCCAAAGCGGCCGGTGGAACCAGCCAGCGGTTGAAACCGGGCTTGGCGATGATGCGTTCCTTGGACAGGAACGCAGGCTGGTCGGCTCTGAGGCCGTCCGCCGTGATGCTCGTGCTCATTGTGTATCCCCCAATTGTTAGTATGGTTCGCCAGCCACTGCTCACCCTCGGCCTTATGCACGCAGGCATGACCGTTTTTTTAGGTGAAGCTCCTTGAAGGCGCGACGTTAAGTCGCAGACGGGCGGACGAACTGGCGAAGGTTACCATTCTCAGGTGACAGAAAAACCAAACTGATATCACCTTTTTTCTGTCAACTGTGTTCGCCCCCTGTAGGAGCTGCGGAACGCTGCGATCTTTTGATCTTTTTGAAAATGCCAAAATCAACAGATCGCAGCGTTCCGCAGCTCCTACAGACGGCATTTCAACGGGGTTACCATGCCGGATGTTGTTCAGGTGCCTGACACCGATATGTGCATTTGCTACTTGTCCCATTTATGCGTGCGAAAAGTTACCCGTCGCCTTGGCGTGACTGAACGACGGGTGAACCAAGCGCAAAAAATGGCGTCGCAAGCGGGGGCCGGATTGCACCCTCTGGCGCCCGCCGGGCATCCTCAAGCGCAGGCCCTGTGGCGAAGTTGCAGGTGCCGCCGCCGACCCTCGGCAGATGACGCCACACCGAACCGGGTGCCGGCAGCGCTATACTCCCCGGCCATATGACCAATTCGACTAACTACAAGGACTCGCCCATGAAAGCGTTCGGCAAAATCCTGGGTCTGGTACTTCTCGGGCTGTTGCTGATCATTGTGGCGGCAGGCTTTGCCCTGACCCACCTCTTCGATCCCAACGACTATAAAGACGAGATCCGCCAGATTGCCCGCGACAAGGCCCACATCGAGCTGACGCTCAATGGCGATATCGGCTGGAGCCTGTTCCCGTGGCTCGGCCTGGAATTGCACGAAGCCAGCGTCGCCACCCTGGCCAAACCTGCCGAACCGTTTGCCGACTTGCAGATGCTCGGCCTGTCCGTGCGCGTGCTGCCGCTGTTGCGCCGCGAAGTACAGATGAGTGACGTGCGCGTCGAAGGCCTCAACCTGCGCCTGAACCGCGACAAGAACGGCCACGGCAACTGGGAAGACATCGGCAAGGTGCCAGTGGCACCCGGCTCGACGCCACCCGCCACACCGGGCACGACCGCCAGCGAGCCGACCGTCGCCGTGGAAAAACCGGCGCAACCGATCCGCCTCGACATCGACAGCCTGACCGTCAACAACGCCCGCGTTGAATACACCGATGAGCTGACCGGCAAGCAGTTCAGCGCCGAAAGCATTCAGTTGAGCACCGGCCCGGTACACGATTCGACCAATATCCCGGTGAAAGCCACCGCGTTCCTTGGCACCAACCAACCGGTGCTGCGCGTGCGCACCGAGCTTAACGGTGAGCTGCGCTTCGAGCGCGCCTTGCAGCGTTACAAGTTCGAAGACCTGAAGCTGACCGGCGAACTCGCTGGCGATCCGCTGCAAGGCAAGACCATGACCTTCTCCGCTCAGGGCCAGTTGTTGCTGGACAAGGCAGCGAACGTCGCCGAATGGACCGGCATCAAGATTTCCGCCAACCAGTTGCGCGCCTTGGGCGAGCTGAAAGCCAACGACCTCGACAAGACGCCACAGATCAGCGGCGGCATTTCCATTGCCCAGTTCGATCTGGCGAAATTCGTCGACAGCATCGGCCAGACACTGCCGGCGATGGGCGAAGGCAGCCTGAGCAAGGTCGAACTGGTCAGCCGCGTTGCTGCCACTCCGACCAGCCTGTCGTTCGACAACATCAACCTGAAACTCGATGACAGCAGCTTCAGCGGCCGCATCGCCATCGAGGACTTCGCCAAACAATCGCTGCGCGCGATTCTCAAGGCCGACACGTTCAACGTCGACCGTTACCTGCCACCGAAATCGGCCCAGGCCAACAGCGCCACGCAGACGCGTCAGGCCGAAGTCGCCAGCACCGAGGCCGGCGCCGTCGCAGGCACCACGCCGCTGCCGGACAAACCGAGCAAAACCGCCTGGAGCACCGAGCGTCTGCTGCCGGTCGAACGCCTGGCCAAACTCGACGTGGACGCCGATCTGACTTTCGGCCAACTGACCCTCGACAAACTGCCGATCCAGAACGCCGCGCTCAAAGCCACCGGCCAGGGCGGCTTGCTGACGCTGACTAACCTGAGCGGTGATCTGTACAACGGCGGCTTCGTCGCCAACGGCACACTCGACGTGCGCCCAAGCGCGCCGGTGCTCAACCTGCAGACCCGGCTCAACCGCGTGCCGGCGGAAAAAATCATCGAAAGCCAGGGCAAGAATCCGCCGGTCAAAGGTCTGGTAACGCTGACCAGCAGCCTCACCGGCAGCGGCAACAGCCAACAGGCGCTGATCGACACGCTCAACGGCAACGCCAGTTTCGTCATCAACAACGGCGTGCTGCTCAACGCCAACCTTGAACAGCAATTGTGCAAAGGCATCGCCACCCTCAATCGCAAATCCCTCAGCGGCGAGCCACGGGGCAAGGACACGCCGTTCGAAGAGCTCAAGGGCAACCTGACCGTGCGCAACGGCGTCGCCAGCAACCCCGACCTGAAAGTGCGCATCCCCGGCATGACCGTCAACGGTGACGGCGACATCGACCTGCGCGTGCTCGGCATGGATTACCGCGTCGGCATCATCGTCGAGGGGGACACCAGCGCCATGCCCGACCCGGCCTGTCAGGTCGGCGAGAAGTTCGTCGGCATCGAGTGGCCACTGCGCTGCCGTGGCCCGCTGGAACTGGGCGCCAAGGCCTGCCGCGTCGACAATGACCGTCTCGGTCAGGTCGCCAGCAAGATGGCTGGCAACAAGCTCAGCGAGAAAATCGACGAAAAACTGGGCGACAAAGTCAGCCCGGAATTGAAAGACGCGTTGAAGGGGCTGTTCAAGCGATGACAGCGGAGCAATTTTCCACGGCGGTGCTGGAGTGGTTCGACCGCCATGGCCGCCACGACTTGCCGTGGCAGCAGGACATCAATCCGTACCGGGTCTGGGTGTCCGAGATCATGTTGCAGCAGACTCAGGTCAGCACCGTGCTCAACTATTTCGAGCGTTTCATGGCGGCGCTGCCAACAGTCCAAGCGCTGGCCGCAGCGCCGGAAGACGAGGTGCTGCACCTGTGGACCGGGCTGGGTTACTACACTCGCGCACGCAATCTGCAGAAGACCGCGAAGATCGTCGTCAGCCAGTACGCTGGCGAATTCCCGCGTGACGTGGAAAAACTCACCGAGCTGCCAGGCATCGGCCTGTCCACCGCCGGGGCGATCGCCAGCATCAGCATGGGCCTGCGCGCGCCAATCCTCGACGGCAACGTCAAACGCGTACTGGCGCGCTTCACCGCGCAAGAGGGCTACCCCGGCGAACCGAAGGTGGCCAAACAA
The DNA here is from genome assembly GCF_004307505.1 of Pseudomonas sp. Sample_11. Lineage (NCBI taxonomy): Bacteria > Pseudomonadati > Pseudomonadota > Gammaproteobacteria > Pseudomonadales > Pseudomonadaceae > Pseudomonas > Pseudomonas sp. Sample_11. The sequence goes on along the minus strand of NZ_RCOD01000054.1, from coordinate 29,420 downwards.
CTCTGGGCCAACGCCGAGCGCTTCACCCCGCACGATCGGGTCAACGCCTACACCCAGGCGATGATGGATCTTGGCGCAACACTCTGCACGCGCAGCAAGCCGAGCTGCCTGCTGTGCCCGCTCAAGCGTGGCTGTGAAGCGCACATGCTTGGACTGGAAACCCGTTATCCGATTCCCAAGCCGCGCAAGGCCATCCCGCAGAAACGCACGCTGATGCCAATGCTGGCCAACGGCGAAGGTGCGATTCTGCTTTATCGCCGCCCTTCGACGGGACTGTGGGGCGGTTTGTGGAGCCTGCCGGAACTGGATGATCTGGAAGATCTGCAGCATCTGGCCGATCAGCACTCGCTGACCATGGGCCAGCAGCAGGCGCTGCCGAGCCTGATTCACACCTTCAGCCATTTCCAGTTGTCCATCGAACCGTGGCTGGTCCAGGTGCAGGAAGCCAGCCATCACGTGGCCGAGGCCGACTGGCTCTGGTATAACCTCGCCACCCCGCCGCGCCTGGGCCTTGCTGCCCCGGTCAAGACCTTGCTCGAACGCGCGGCCGCCGTCTTGAATGCAGGAGAATCGTCATGACCCGCACCGTAATGTGCCGCAAGTACAAAGAAGAACTGCCCGCGCTGGAGCGCGCCCCTTTCCCGGGTGCCAAGGGCCAGGACATTTTCGACCACGTCTCGGCCAAGGCTTGGGCCGACTGGCAGAAACACCAGACCCTGCTGATCAACGAAAAGCGCCTGAACATGATGAACGCCGAAGATCGCAAATACCTGCAGGGCGAAATGGACAAGTACTTCTCCGGCGAGGAATACGCCAAGGCCGAAGGCTACGTGCCGCCAGCCGAATAACCCGCAGATTTCGTAAGCGACGGAATTAATTTAAGAAATTTTCAAAAAGTCGTTGACGTAAATCCGAAAAACCCTTTTAATGCGCCCCGTTGCCCAGATAGCTCAGTCGGTAGAGCAGGGGATTGAAAATCCCCGTGTCGGCGGTTCGATTCCGTCTCTGGGCACCAAATACCGAAAACCCTGAATCGCAAGATTCAGGGTTTTTTTATGCCTGCGATTTGATCCCCCTCCTCTCTTCGTCCTTCGATACACCCGGATTCCAGCTGTACTGGAAAAAACCCGAAATCTGTATCTCTCCGCGCAGATGGCGTTTCGCCAATACTTTGCGCAAGCCTTGGCGAGCCAATGACTGGCTCTACTTTGCGCCACGCAACACTCTGGACTCCTGTAGCCCTCAGAGCGCAAAACCCTGATTTTTTGAATCGATCGGCGTCGCCCGCAAGGTCACTTCCTGTCCAGCAAAAAAATCTGAACCCAACCCACAGGCGAACTGCAGTCAGTGCTTTTCAAACATTCCAGGATGAATGCTGGCGCCCCCGTGCGCCCGGCAAAAGAGCGAAACGGACGACGTATGATCAAGCAACTCATCAATGAAAACAGTTATGTGCAGATCGGCGATCTTTGCAGCGCAACGATCCAGCTGAAAATCGAAGGACTGAATCCCGCCGGCTCCATCAAGCTGAAGACCGCGCACGCGCTGATCACTGATCTTGAAGTCCGCGGACTGATCAACCACAAGACCCGCCTCATCGAATCCTCATCGGGCAATCTGGGCGTTGCGCTGGCCATGGTCTGCGCCGCCAAGGGTTACCAGTTCGTTTGCGTAATCGACCCGAATATTTCCGCGCCGAACCGCAAGCTGATTCAAGCCCTTGGCGCGCAAATGCTCATGGTCGATCAGCGTGACGAGAACGGCGGTTACCTGAATTCGCGGATTCGCCTGATCGAACAACTGGTCGCTGACAACGCCGACTACATCTGGCTCAACCAGTACAAGAATCCGACCAACCCCCTCGCCCACTATCAAGCGACTGCCAGGTCCATCGCGCGCAAATTTGCGCACGTGGATTACCTGTTCGTCGGCGCGGGAACCACTGGCACGCTAATGGGCTGCAAGAACTACTTCGCCGAACATCATCCACAGACCAAAGTCATTGCCGTCGATACCGTCGGCTCGGTGACGTTCGGCCTGCCGGGCGGCACGCGCCATATTCCGGGGCTCGGCACCAGCCGCCTGCCGGAGATATTCGAGTCGTCGGGCATTCACGACTTCCTGTCGATTCCCGAGGACCAGACGATCAAGGTCTGCCGTTGGCTGGCGCAACGCTACGGCCTGCTCTTCGGCGGCTCCACCGGCACTGTGCTCGCCGGCATCCGCCAGTGGGCGCCGCATATCCGGCCCGACGATATCGTGGTGGCGATCTCCCCCGACATGGGTGAGCGCTATCTCGAAACCATCTATTCCGACGACTGGGTCACCCAGCGGATCGGCGCAACCGCACTGCAGCCCCTCTTCCCTGAAATCGCTCTGGCACTCTCGGCGTAATCCTCATGACCACACAGAATCTGATCCAGCCGTTCCACGTCATCCCCGGCGCTGTCGTCAAAGACATCCTCAACGGGCTGCGGCATGCAACCATCGACATGGTGGCGCAGACCTACCTGACCCACGAGCGTGACGAAACCGTTAACCCCGACAGTTATTTCCTGCGTTTCCCTGCGCAACCGGCGAACCGGATCATTGCGCTGCCGGCGGCCATCGTCGACAGCGAGGGCGATCAATCCGTCTCCGGAATCAAGTGGATTGCCAGTTATCCCGACAACATCAAGTCGGGCATTCCGCGCGCATCTGCGGTGCTGATTCTCAACGATCCCGAGACCGGTTACCCCTACGCGCTGCTCGAAGGTGCGCTGATCAGTGCCGTGCGCACGGCAGCCTCGGCAGTCTTGGGTGCCTGGTGGCTGAATGGCCAGAACCGCCACGCGGCGACACTTTCGATCATTGGTGGCGGGGTAATCTCAAGAAATATCCTCGAGACTTTCGTCGCCGACGACTGGTCCTTCGACAGCGTGGGCATTCACGATCTCAACGCGGAATCGGCGCAAGCCCTCGCGGAATTTGGTGAACAACTGGGCCTGCCGGATGTACGCCTGCTGTCGCTCGAAGAAGCGCTGACTGCCGACATCGTGGTGTTCGCCACCAGCGCGGGCGAGCCGTACGTAAAAGGCCAGGGCACGTTCCGCCCGGGGCAGATTGTTCTGAACATCTCGCTGCGGGATATCGGCGCTGAAATCATCGCGGAAAGTTACAACCACTTCGACGACATCACCCATTGCCTGAAGGCCAATACCTCACCGCATCTGGCCGAGCAGCAATACGGCCATCGCGACTTTGTCACCGGCACAGTGGCGCAGCTGATTCGCGGTGACCTGCATGTCGCCCAGGACAAACCGCTGATCTATTCGCCATTCGGCATGGGCATTCTCGATCTCGCGATTGGCCGGATGATCCACGACATTGCGGTGGCGGCCGGTACGGCAATTGCCATCCCGTCATTTTTTGGCGAGGAGCGCAGATGGTGAAGGCGCCTGTGCACATCGGCCTGATCGGCTGCGGTTCGCGCGGATTGTCGGTATTCGAGCGCCTGTTGAGCCGCGCCGAGGAACGCCCGCAACAACCGGTGTTCATCGACATCTTCGAGCCCAACGTGCTCGGCAGCGGCGCGCACTGGCCCGATCAACCGGACTATCTGTTGCTCAACACCGTCGCCGGTCAGCTCGGAGTATTTCCCGACGCAGCAGCGTTCGGTGATCTGACCGACGCCCGGGAACGACCAGGGCCGGACTTTCTCGCGTGGTGCAGAGCCCGGCGCGTCAAGGTTGACCCCGACAGTGGCCTGCTCGCCGCCGACGGTCGCGACGTCGAGCCGGAGGATTTTCTGCCACGGCACCTGCTCGGCGCCTATCTGGCCGACGCCTTCACGCGGATCCTAGCGACCGCACCCGCCTGGGTAACGGTCAATCTGCATCGGCATCAGGTCACGGCGGTCGAGCGCAACGAGAACCAGCAATACCTTCTGCTAACCGCCGACGGCGCTGCGGTGACGGTGGATCGTCTGGTGCTGACCGTCGGCCACACCGGACGCTCGCGCCTGGCGGGGCAGAACCGGGTCGACAACGTTTACCCGCTGCCGGGCAGCCTCACCACCGTCGAGCCCGGCGAAACGGTGTTGATCGAAGGGTTGGGCCTGGGCGCCATGGACACCCTGGCGGCGCTGACGGCTGGCAGAGGCGGGATCTACAAACCCATGGCCGATGGCAGTCACACTTACCAGCCGTCGGGTCAGGAGCCGGTGATCTTCATTCAGTCGCGGGACGGGCTGCCGTTTCGCACGCGTCCCAATGGCTTGATCGGCTGCCCCCGCCATAGCGCCGTGCTGCTCACGAGCGAGCGCATCGAGTCGTTGCGGGTCAACGCGCACAACCGCCGACTGGATTTCGAACGGGACATTCTGCCGCTGATGCTGCTGGAGATGCGTGCCGCTGCGGTCGCCGTCCTGCATAAACCCTCAGCGCCACAACAGCTGCTTGAGCAGCTCAGAACCGTCAGCGTTGCCGGCCCAGCAGGTGTGGCCGCTTGTGAAGCCTTGCTGCGCGAGTTCGAAGCGATTGCCGGCGCAATCAGTCCGCTGGAGCTGATCAGCCACAAACTGCCCGACAGCGTCACGCCTTACAACTATCACGCATGGATTTACGACACCCTCGAAGCCGACTTGCATGAAGCACACCTGGGACGCGGCGCGTCGCCGATCAAAGCCGCCATCGAAGTCTGGCGCGACTTGCGGGACCGGCTGCGTGAGGCGGTCGATTTCGACGGGCTCACCGAAGATTCGCATCGGCAGTTCTATGGCCGCTGGCACAAGGCGATCAACCGTCTGGTCGCCGGCCCGCAGAAGGAGCGCCACGCCGATCTGCTCGCGCTGTGTGACGCCGGTTTGCTGACCTTCCTCAAGCCCGGCTCACGCCCGGCTATCGAACACTTCAAGCGAGTCGCCGGCTACGTCCAGAGCAGCGGCGTCACCCACAGCGACTGCGCACCTGTGCGCGACCTCGCGCGCCTGGGCCTTGTGCGTCCGCGCACCGATGTGCCGGGCATCGACGGCATCGATGTCGACGCGGCGTCCAACCCCAAGTCGAACAGCGGCGAAACGGTGCATGACATCTGGGTGTTGGGTCCGCTCGCTGAAGGCTCCTGTTATTACAACCACTACGTCACCTCGGCGGGCGCACCTTCGCGGCTGTTCATGGACGCCCATCGAGTCGCCACCGCCATCCTTGAGACAGGAACTCGCGCATGAAACTCTACTATCAGACGCATTCGCCGTACGCCCGCAAGGTGTTGGTGCTGGCTCACGAACTTGGCATCGCATCGAGCCTTGAGGTGATACATCACGAGACCAGCCCGACTTCACCGAACGCGACCATTTACCAGGCCAACCCCTTGGGTAAAGTGCCGGTGCTGATGCTGCCCGACGACAGCGCACTGTTCGATTCCATCGTGATTTGCGAATACCTCGATGACCTGAGCAACGGCCGTAAATTCATCCCGGCCAGCGGCCCCGAGCGCTACAAGGCGCTACGCCTGCAAGCATTGGCGCAGGGCATGTGCGACGTCGGCATCAAGCTGCGCTGGGAAGTCGAGCGGCGCCCCGAGGCCCTGCGCTATCCAGCGTACGCCGAGGGTCAGGCGTACAAACTCAAGGAGGCGTATCGCTTCATCGAAGAGCACGTCGACCTCAATGGTCCGATCACCGTCGGCCACATCGCCTTGGCGACCGCGCTGGACTGGATCGCTTTCCGTCAACTCTCGGACTTCTCGGCGCAAGCACGCCTGAGCGAGTGGTATCAGACGTTCTGCCAGCGCGCGTCCATGCGGGCGACCGAGTACAGCGGACAGACGCACGATTAAGCCAAGGAAACCGCTATGAGCTCTCTCTTCCTGCAAATGTCACCGATCGCGCTGGTGATCGCGCTGATCCTGATCCTCCGGCGTCCACCAGTACAAGCGGCGCTGGCCGGTGTGGTGCTGGTGCTGGTGCTGTGGGCTCTGGGCGCTGCCGGGCCGGTGTCAGCGGCCATCTCCTCGGCGATTTTTCAAGACACCACGATCCTGTTTCTCAGCACCGCGTGCGTCATCGTCCCGGGGCTGGCCTTCGTCATTCTGGTCGAGCGCGGCGGCGCGCCACAGGCCATCGGCGCGTGGGTCAAGGAACTCGGCTGGACACCGCCGGCGCAGGTGATTTTCATCGTGCTGGGCCTGGCGCCGCTGCTGGAAGCGATGACCGGCTTCGGCGTTTCGCTGATCGCCACGGTGCCGCTGCTGATGGGGCTTTTCACTCGCCAGTCGGGGATGAAAATCGCCCTCGCCGGCATGGTCATCATGCCGTGGGGCACACTGGGTCTGGCAACGGTGATCGGTGCCTTGCTGGCGCATTTGCCGGCGCAAACCCTCGGCAGCCATTCGGCGCTGATCAGCGCGCCGGTGTTCCTCTTCCTGGCGTCGCTGGCCTTGTGGCAGGCCGGCATCCGCAGGATCACAGCGTGGCTGGGGCTGCTTGTCGTGACGGCCCTGTTCGTTGCCGCGCTATTTGGCGTCAACCTGTGGCTCGGCCCGGAAGTTTCCGGTGTGCTGGCCGGGCTGGCCGTGGCTTGCGTTGGCCTGGGCATCTCCTGGGCGCAACGGAAAAAACTGGTGCGCTGGCCGAGCGCGGCATGGCCTTATCTGGCCTTGCTGGGAGTGATTGTGGCGTCGCGCGGACTGTTCGTGCTGTCGGGCTGGGATGGCCTGTGGGTCGTCAGGGGCGAACACGTTTCATGGAAGCCGCTGGCGTCTCCAGGGCTGGCGCTGCTGATCGTGACCGTGCTGATGGCGTTCAGGCAAACCGCGGGCGGCGGCTTCCCGTGGCAAGCGCTGTTCAACCGGGCGAAGTTTCCGGTCACGACAATCTTCCTGTTCCTGCTGCTCTCCCAGGTGATGGTCAACGCCGGATTCCTCGTCGAGGCGCAAAGCGCATTGCAATCCATGTCGGGTCTTTCGCTGGCGCCGACGATCGCCCTGCTGGCGGGGATTGCCGGTTATGTCACCGGTTCCAACGTCGGCGGCAACACGCTGGTGATGCCGTCCATTGCCGCGCTGAGCAGCGAACACGGGGCGTGGCTGGCGGCAATGGTCAACAGCGCCGCCGGCCATGGCGCACTTGGCTCGCTGTCGATCCTGTCATTGATCACCGGACTTGCCGGTGCCAACCGCCAGGAAGAAAACAGCCTGATCCGCTTCGCCTTCGGTCTGGTGGCGCTGAACATCGTCATAGTTGCTGCAACGGGGATCGTTTTGCTCTACTTTCTGTGAATTGTTTCGAATCATCACAGAGAACTTATGGACAGGTTTGATTTGCCGGACAAGCGCTGGCGGATAGTCAAGGACTGGATTATTCGCCAGATCGACAGCGGTGACCTGGCGGCCGAAGCGAAACTGCCGTCAATCCGCGTTCTGGCGCGGATGTTCGAGACCAGCATCACCACGGTGCAGCGGGCGCTGGCCGATCTCGAGGCCGACGCCTACGTGACGACGGTGCCGCGCGTCGGCTACTTCGTCTCGGCGTCAGGGCGGGCAAAACCGTCCGGCGCTTTCGATTTCTCCAGTGTCACCGTCAACGTCAATCATGCGGTGGTCGCGATGCTCTCCGAAGCAGCGTCGCGCACCACTGCATCGCTGAATTCGGCGGTTCTGCACAGCGATCTCACGCCCAACGTGTTGCTCAACAAATGCCTCTCGGTGCTGGCCGCCAGGACTGACAACGCGCTGAGCGGTCTGGTCGCGCCACCCGGCCTACCGGCGCTGCGACGGCGCATCGCCGGGCTGATGCTGACCCGCGGTGTAGTCTGCGGGCCGGACGATATTCTGGTGACGTCGGGCGACACCATCGCTCTGGAACTGGCCCTCGAAGCCGTCGCGTCGAAAGGCGCTACAGTCGCCATCGAAACCCCGACCTATTACGGCATTCTGCAGACCATCGAACGCCTGGGCATGCGCGCCTTGCCGATCCGCACCCACGGCCGCACGGGCCTGGATGTCGATCATCTGGAAGAAGCGCTGAAGCAAAAAAAGGTCGCGGTGATCTTTCTCAACCCGACGCTGCAGAATCCGCGTGGCTTCATCATGCCCGACGAAGCGCGCGCGCGACTTTCAAGGATCGCCCGGGAAGCGGATGTGCCGATCATCGAAGACGACATCTTCTTCGACCTGGTGCCCGAAGCTGATCGACCGCGCGCCCTCAAGAGCTACGACAGCAGCGGCCAGACGATTTACTGCTCGTCCTTTTCGAAAACCATCGCGCCGGGTTATCGCGTCGGCTGGTGTCTGGCCGGCAAATACCGCAATGCCATCCTCGCGCAGATGTTTTCGCGCAACCTGGCCGTTTCCAGCCTTGCGCAAAACGTCCTCAATGAATTTATCGGCCGTGGCTACATGGACGAACACTGCGCCAGATTGAGATCGCAACTGTCCTCGCTGGCGAGTTTTGTCGAAGCGCTGGTGCGCACGGATTTCCCGACCGGCACTCTCTACGTCCCACCGCGCGGCGGCTTCATCCACTGGATCGAAATGCCGGCACACACCGACATGCCGACGCTGCAGCAATTGGCCACGGAGCGTGGTTGCCACGTGGCTGGCAGCGGCATCTTTTTCGCCGACGGCCAGGCTTCCACAGGCGTGCGCATTTGCCTCGGCACTGCGCTGACGCCGGCGGTGATCGGCATTCTCAAGGTGATCGCTGAATGCGCCCACCTTGCCGCACGCCCGACGAGCCTGCGGCAGATGCCGACTGAACAATTGCAAGAGCCGGCAGTTTTCTGACCGGCTCACGCGAGCCTCGCTTATGAATCAGAAAAGAACCCGTATTCGCTTGCCGCATCCTCCGCCGTATCGCCCGAGCCGCTGGACATTCTGGCTGACGGTGCTCGCGGGAGTGCTGATCGCCTTTGCCGTGTGTCTGTCGATCTACATGCTTATCGAGAGCTGGGTCAGCGGTTCCATCACCACCAACAATCGCGGACCGCGCAGCACCTACACCTTGGCACTGCAACCTCGGCGATACTGGTTCGAGTTCGTCTGGCAGAGCTTCTGGACCGCGTTCATGTTGGCCATCGGTGTGTTCGGGCTGTGGATTTATCGCAAAGGGCGGATGCGTGAGCAGAGGCCGAAGGGCAAGCGCTCGCGATGATGCAACTGGGGCGCTTTTTTGAAGCAGCCTCTTACCTGCCTGTTCCTTTCATTCCAGCGCAACACCAGATCGCTCACCGCAGCGCCGCCAACTCTGCGGCGATTGACTGGGCAAAAAGTACGAAATGGACTACGGACATTTACCCTGTTACGCGCCTTCCGGTGGCAATGTCCTGCAACGCCTGTCCCGCCCTTCCTTCCGAACTCGCAGGTTCGCCCGACATACCTGCGCCGCCTTCCCCGGCATGCTTGCGTCTCTGTTTCCAGAATGCGGAAGACCCGATGAGCCAGCTCAAACCTGCTGATACGCAAGACCATAAAATCGATTCACTGCTGGGCGAACTGGGCGAACTGATTCGCCAGGCGCGGCAAAAAGTGCTGCGCGCGGTCGATACGATCCAGGTGCAGACCTGTTGGCAAATCGGCCGGCATATCGTCGATTTCGAACAGAAAGGCGCTCAGCGTGCCGGTTATGGCCAGCAGTTGCTCGCGCTGCTGGCGAAGGATCTAACGGGGCAATTCGGGAAGGGATTTGATGAGCGCAATCTGCGATATATGCGTAGCTTTTATCAGTCTTTTCCAATTTGGAACGCAGTGCGTTCCGAATTGAGCTGGACCCACTACCGCCGGCTACTGCGGGTCGAAAGCGAGAAAGCGCGCCTGTGGTACATGAACGAATGCGCCGACCTCAACTGGTCAAGCCGCGCCCTTGATCGTCAGATCCTGACGCTCTACTACGAGCGCCTGCTGATGAGTCCGGACAAAGCCGAGGTGGTCGAGGAAGCCACGACCAACATCGACGCGATGAAATGCAATCCGCGGGAATTCATTCGCGATCCGGTCATGCTCGAATTCCTCGGCCTGCCCTCGGCAGGCAAAGTCAGGGAAAGCGGACTCGAACAAGCCCTCATCGATCACTTGCAAAGTTTTCTGCTTGAACTTGGCAAAGGCTTTTCCTTTGTCGCCCGCCAACAACGCATCAGCACTGACGGCGTCGACCTCTATATCGATCTGGTGTTCTACAACTACCTGCTCAAGTGCTTCGTGATCATCGACCTGAAACGCGGCAAGCTCAGCGCCCGCGATGTCGGGCAGATGGACATGTATGTGCGCATGTACGACGAGCTCAAGCGCAGCGAAGGTGACAAGCCAACCGTAGGTATCATTCTCAGCGCGGAAAGCAATGACTCGGTGGCGCGCTATTCCATGCTCAAAGGCAATGAGCAACTGTTCGCCAGCAGCTACAAGACGATACTGCCGAGCGAAGAAGAGTTACGTGCTGAACTCAACCGCGAACAGGCGTTGATCGAAGAACGCATGCTCATTCAATCCAGTGAATGAACCGGCCGGATTGTTCTTGATCAGCGCGGCGACTATGGTTGGCACCTAACCGCCGAGGTCAAGCACCATGAGCTGTCAGCAGACATCCGATGTGGGCGATCCAGAGTTGAGCCAAGCAGCTTTGACTGTAACTAACGCTACGCCCTTCAAGGAAACCGCAGTCGACGGCTACACACTCGGCGGCTTCACCTGGCGCCACAGTTCGCCCGATCCTCAGCGCCCGGTGGTCATCATCAACGCCGCCACCTCGGTGCGCTGTCGGCACTATTCACGGTTCGCGGCCTACCTGTTCAGCCATGGCTGCGATGTGATGACCTACGATTACCGGGGCATTGGCGAATCACGCAGCGAATCGATCAAAGGGCTGCGTGCCTCGTGGACCGACTGGGGCGCGCTGGATTTCGAAGCGATGCTCACACGCGCGCAGCAGGAGTTTCCCGGTCAGCCAATCGATGTGGTTGGCCACAGCTTCGGTGGTTGCGCGGCGGGCTTGGCGGAGTCGGGCAAAGTGATCCGACGGTTGGTAACCGTCGGTGCGCAGTTCGCTTATTGGCGCGATTACGCCCCTGAACAGCGCTGGCGGATGTTCGGCAAGTGGCATGTAGTCATGCCTTTGATGACGCTGCTCTGCGGCTATTTCCCCGGCAAACGGCTAGGTTGGCTGGAGGACACGCCAACCGCCGTAGTCCGCGACTGGAGCACACCCACTGCACGGTTCGAGGATCGTCCAAGCGGTCGGGTGCTGATGAAAAAGGCGGGCGCCCTGCCCTTCGATGGCGTCCGCGCGCAGACCCTCGCCATCAGCCTCAGCGATGATCCTTACGGAACGATCCCGGCGATCGAACGCCTGCTCGGCTACTTCAGCAACGCGGCAAAAACCCATCTGCGCATTGCGCCGCAGGACATCGGCGAACGACAAGTCGGACATTTCGGCTTTTTTCGCAGCGCATACCAAGCCACACTATGGCCCATTGCTCTGACCTGGCTGCAGACCGGCGCACTGGCCGCCGATACACCCGGCCGACAAGTGCCACGCAGCTGAGCCCCTCTCAACGCACGACGGAACACATCATGGCCTCCGCCAACAAGCAGCAAAAACGCGCCACCCGGGCCAAAGCCAAGGGCAAGCAGAACCGCACCAAGCGTGCCGAAGCGCCGGTCGAGCTCGACCCGAACGACGACCGCATCGATTTCGAATCGGTGGACCTGACCGAGCTGTTCAAGAAAATGATCGACGCCGAGAAGATCAGCCAGCAAGCCATGTGCACCGCGTTCCTTGAAGATCCGCTGCTGGAACTGGTCTATGAGCAGGAAGGTGAAGAAGGCGCGATGGATTTCATCCTCGCCGCGCTGATCGAGTATCGCCAGTGGTCGCAGGAAACCGACGAGGCTGGCGCACTGGCGTGGATCGAATCCCCGGCATTCCAGGCTGACTATGTAGCGGCATCCGACGCGATCGCCGCACAAACCCAACAGAAGAACTGAGCTCCCATGGCATCCCTGAACAAGCAACAGAAACGCGCCAAACGCGCCAAGGCCAAAGCCAAGCAGATCCGCATGGTCGGGCGCAAACCGCTGGATCAGGACGAAGATCTCGGCCACCTCGCCGAGCCGATCCCGGAATACACCCTGGCGATGTTCAGTAAAATGCGCGACGCCGAAGCGGTCAGCCGCAACGAAATGCTGCTGACCCTGCTGCGCGAACTGGCCTTCATCATCGTCGACCATCCTGAACTGCTCGACATGGAAAACGCCGACAACGAAGGCATGGCCGCCACCCACCTGGCCGCCGATATGCTCATCGACTACCGCATGTGGGCCGACGGCATGACCATCGAACAGGCCCAGGCCTGGCTGAGCGAGCCGCAGTTCATTACGGATTTCGGCGTGGCGCTGGATGCTTATGGCAAGTCGGTAGAGCCCCAGGAAGACAAGAGCGAATAAGCCCTTCTCAGAAACAAAAAACGGCCGCTAGTCATCCCTGACAGCGGCCGTTTTTGTTTGGATGACCTAGCTACTCTTTGTCCGGTGACGATGTATATCCCATTGACATATCCCCAGCACGATCTATCCTGAGCTAATCACAGGAACAGACCCAGGAGCCCGAATATGGAGCAGACCACAATTTTCATGAGCAACAGAAGTCAGGCAGTCCGACTGCCAAAGGCAGTTGCGATGCCCGGCGACGTTAAACGAGTGGAAGTCATCGCGATTGGCAGAACACGCGTCATTACGCCTGCTGGAGAAAGCTGGGATAGCTGGTTTGATGGCGACAGCGTCAGCCCTGATTTCATGGCTAACCGTGAGCAACCCACTGAACAGGAGCGCGAGTCGTTCTGATGATCAAGTACATGCTGGATACAAATATCTGCATCTTCACCATCAAGAACAAACCACAAATTGTCCGGGAAGCCTTCAATCGACATTCCGGGCAGTTGTGCATCAGCGCTATCACGCTTATGGAGCTTATTTACGGTGCTGAAAAGTCGGCGGCCCCGGAGAAAAATCTGGCAATTGTTGAAGGATTTGTCGCGCGACTGGATGTCTTGCCTTTCGATAACGACGCAGCCGCACAGGCCGGGATGGTTCGATCTGAACTCGCGAAGGCTGGAACGCCGATCGGGCCATACGACCAAATGATCGCTGGCCACGCACGCTCACTTGGACTCATTGTAGTGACGAACAACGTACGGGAGTTTCAACGCGTTTCCGGTTTGCGAATCGAGGACTGGGTTTAACCTGACTGGAAAGCTCAGAAACAAAAACGGCCGCTAGTCATCCCTGACAGCGGCCGTTTTTACATCACGCGTTACGACTCAGTTCAACACCACCGCACCACGCTTCTCCAGCTTGCGACGGCGCGACACCAGCAGACCAGCCGCTACCACCATAAGGCTCAGCAGACCGGTGGCGAGGATTTCCACGCGGTGGGCTTCCTGGAACAGCATGATGGTCAGCGCGGCGACGATGAAGATGATTACCGCCCAGGTCAGCCCCGGGAACAGCCACATGCTGAAGACGATCTTCTCGCCGCGCGCCATGCGCTGTTTCCGCATGCGCAGTTGCGAGAAGGCGATCACCAGGTAAACCAGCAGGGCGATGGCGCCGGAGCTGGCCAGGAGGAACTCGAACACCGCTGCCGGAGCCACATAGTTGGCGAAGGTGCAGAGGAACGCAGCGCCGGTGGACAGCATCACCGCCCAGTAAGGCGTGCCGCTCTTGTTAGTGCGGGTCGACATGGCCGGGGCATCGCCGCGCTTGCCGAGGGAGAACAGCATGCGCGACGAGGTGTACAGCGCCGAGTTCAGGCAACTGGTCACCGCCACCAACACAACGATGTCGACGATCATCTTCGCATTGGGAATACCCATGCGCTCAAGCACGGTCTGGTAGGAACCGAGGTTGGCCAGGGTAGGATCGTTCCACGGCACCAGCGCCACCACGATGAAAATCGAAACCAGATAAAACAGGCCGATCCGCCAGATCACCGAGTTGGTGGCCTTGGAGATCTGCTTGCCTGGGTCCTTCGATTCCGCCGCCGCGATGGTGACGATCTCGGTGCCCATGAACGAGAACATGGTGGTCAGGATCGCGCCCAGCACAGCGCCCATGCCGTTGGGCAAGAAGCCGCCACTGTCGAACAGATGCGACACACCGCTGACCTGACTGGTCGGCAGGAAGCCGAAAATCGCCGCCAGACCGAGGCCGATGAAGCCGATGATCGCCAGCACCTTGATCAGGGCGAACCAGAACTCGAACTCGCCGTAATTCTTCACGCTGAACAGGTTGGTCACGGTCAGCAGCATGGTGATGACCAAAGCGAAAGCCCAGATGTCCACCCCCGGGAACCAAGCGTGCAGGATGGTTGCGGCGGCGTTGGCTTCCAGCGGAATCACCAGCACCCAGAACCACCAGTACAGCCAGCCGATGGTAAAACCGGCCCAGTGACCGATCGCGCGGTCAGCGTAAGTCGAGAACGAACCGGTGTCCGGCGAAGCCACGGCCATCTCGCCGAGCATGCGCATCACCAACACCACCAACGTACCGGCGGCGGCGTAAGCCAGCAGCACGGCCGGGCCTGCGGCAGCAATGGCGTGGCCGGAGCCGACGAACAGACCGGCGCCGATCACACCGGCGATCGACAACATGGTCACATGACGCGGTTTGAGCCCCTGTTCGAGGCCTGTGGAGCTTGGGGTACTGCTCATAGAGACTACCTTTGCAAGGAAAGCGAGTGCGTCCGGCGCGTCTGAAAATTCTTTCTCGTAAAAAGAATCCAACGGCCTGTTCCTTATTCTGCACGCAATATTTGCGCCAAAATGTTTCAAGTCCTTGAGTGCCGGGGGCTCCGGCATCCGATGCAAGTCATTGAGTTTAATGGCTATTCGCCAGAACGTTACCCGGCGACTCACATTCAAGACGAATCCGCGCACCAGAAACACACAGAAAAAGTGTGCGACACACAGAAAAAGGGCGAATAAGGAACGTTCGGCCGGATAGCGCTTCCAACACCCCGCCAAAGCTGGCAACATCGCGCCTTTTTTTACGCGGCACCCACGGGTTTGCATGATCAAACACCCGTTCGGTTGTTGATGGGGCGACAGTCTGCTGCGCCGATGCGACAACCCGCCACATGCCACCCGTTTACCGCTCGTAGCGCTGTTGGCTGCCATTGAAACGCTATGCTAGCTTGGCCGCCTCGCCAGGAAGGCCCGCCAACAGCAGGAGCGCAACATATATGAGGAACGCACATGGCTGAGGCCACGCCCGCGCTTGAAATCCGCAACTTGCACAAACGCTACGGACAGCTGGAGGTGCTCAAAGGCATCTCGCTGACCGCCCGCGACGGCGACGTGATCTCGATCCTCGGCTCTTCCGGTTCCGGCAAGTCCACGTTCCTGCGCTGCATCAACCTGTTGGAAAATCCGCATCAGGGCCAGATCCTCGTGGCCGGTGAAGAACTCAAGCTCAAGGCCGCGAAGAACGGCGAACTGGTCGCCGCCGACGGCAAACAGATCAATCGCCTGCGCTCGGAGATTGGTTTTGTATTTCAAAACTTTAATCTGTGGCCACACATGAGCGTGCTCGACAATGTCATCGAGGCCCCGCGCCGCGTGCTCGGCCAGAGCAAGGCCGAGGCCATCGAAGTCGCCGAAGCGTTGCTGGCCAAGGTCGGCATCGCTGACAAGCGCCACGCCTATCCGGCGCAATTGTCCGGCGGCCAGCAACAACGCGCCGCCATCGCCCGCACGCTGGCAATGCAGCCGAAGGTGATCCTGTTCGACGAACCGACCTCCGCGCTTGACCCGGAAATGGTTCAGGAAGTACTTAGTGTCATCCGCGCATTGGCCGAAGAAGGCCGCACCATGCTGCTCGTGACCCACGAAATGGGCTTCGCCCGCCAGGTCTCCAGCGAAGTGGTGTTCCTTCATCAGGGCCTTATAGAAGAGCAAGGATCGCCACAGCAGGTGTTCGACAACCCGCTTTCGGCGCGCTGCAAACAATTCATGTCCAGCAACCGCTAACGGAGCAACATGCATGCAGAATTTCAAGAAGATCTTCCTGGCCGCAGCCGTCACCCTCGCATTCAGCGCCGGTGCCATGGCTGAAACCCTGAAAATGGGCATCGAAGCGGCCTACCCGCCGTTCAACAATAAAGACGCGAGCGGCCAGGTGGTCGGCTTCGACAAGGAAATCGGCGACGCCCTGTGCGCGAAGATGAAAGCCGAATGCTCTGTCGTCACCTCTGACTGGGACGGCATCATTCCGGCGCTGAACGCGAAGAAATTCGACTTCCTGATCTCCTCGCTGTCGATCACCGAAGAGCGCAAAGCCGCGGTGGACTTTACCGACCCGTACTACTCGAACAAATTGCAGTTCATCGCGCCGAAAAACGTCGACTTCAAGACCGACAAGGACTCGCTCAAGGGCAAGACCATCGGCACCCAGCGCGCAACGCTGGCCGGCACCTGGCTGGAAGACACCTACGGCGACGACATCAAGGTCAGCCTCTACGACACCCAGGAAAACGCCTACCTCGACCTGACTTCCGGTCGCGTCGACGCGATCCTCGCCGACAAGTACGCCAACTATGACTGGCTGAAAACCAAGGCTGGCCAGGACTATGAGTTCAAAGGCGACCCGGTAGTGGAAAGCGACAAGATCGGCATCGCCGTGCGCAAGGGTGACAACGAGCTGCGCAACAAGCTGAACGCAGCCCTGAAGGAAATCGTCGCTGACGGTACCTACAAGAAAATCAACGACAAGTACTTCCCGTTCAGCATCTATTGATCTGACCTGTGGGACCGGCGCCGTGATCAAGCGGCACCGGCTCCCGACTTTGCCTGCCGCAATTTGAACAGAAACCCATGATTATCGACCTCTACGGATTCGGCCCGGCGCTCGCCGCTGGCGCGCTGATGACCGTCCAACTGGCCCTCACCGCCCTGTGCCTGGGCCTGGTGCTCGGCCTGCTCGGCGCCTTGGCCAAGACTTCCCCGTACAAGCCGCTGCAATGGCTTGGCGGCACTTATTCGACGCTGGTACGCGGCGTCCCCGAATTGCTCTGGGTGCTGTTGATCTACTTCGGTACGGTCAACCTGATGCGCACCCTCGGTGAGTACTTCGGCAACCCCGACCTGCAACTCAACGCCTTTGCCGCCGGTGTGATCGCACTGGGCCTGTGCTTCGGCGCGTACGCCACGGAAGTGTTTCGTGGCGCCCTGCTGGCCATTCCCAAGGGTCACCGTGAGGCCGGCCAGGCCCTGGGCCTGTCGAAGTGGCGGATTTTTACCCGACTGATCATGCCGCAGATGTGGCGCATCGCCCTGCCCGGCCTGGGCAATCTGTTCATGATCCTGATGAAGGACACCGCGCTGGTATCGGTCATCGGTCTGGAAGAAATCATGCGTCACGCGCAGATCGGTGTGACCGTGTCGAAACAACCGTTCACCTTCTATATGGTCGCCGCGATCATGTACCTCGGCCTGACGGTGCTGGCGATGACGGGCATGCACTTGCTGGAAAAACGCGCCGCTCGCGGCTTTGCGAGGAGCGCGCAATGAACTGGGAAGTCATCATCAAGTGGCTGCCGAAACTGGCACAGGGCGCGACGCTGACACTGGAACTGGTCGCCATCGCGGTCATCGCCGGCCTGCTGCTCGCCATTCCGCTGGGCATCGCCCGGTCTTCGAAGCGCTGGTACGTGCGCTCGCTGCCTTACGCGTACATCTTCTTTTTCCGCGGCACGCCGCTGCTGGTGCAGCTGTTCCTGGTCTATTACGGCCTGGCGCAGTTCGACGCGGTGCGTGAAAGCGCTTTGTGGCCCTACCTGCGCGATCCGTTCTGGTGCGCGACCGTGACCATGACGTTGCACACGGCGGCGTACATCGCCGAGATTCTGCGCGGTGCCATTCAGGCAATTCCACCCGGTGAAATCGAAGCCGCGCGGGCCTTGGGCATGTCCAGGCCCAAAGCGATGTTCTACATCATCCTGCCCCGTGCCGCGCGCATCGGCCTGCCGGCCTACAGCAACGAAGTGATCCTGATGCTCAAGGCCAGCGCCCTGGCCAGCACCGTGACCCTGCTGGAACTCACCGGCATGGCCCGCACGATCATCGCCCGCACTTATCTGCCGGTGGAGATCTTCTTCGCCGCCGGTGTGTTCTATCTGGTCATGGCTTACGTGCTGGTACGCGGCTTCAAGCTGCTGGAGCGCTGGCTGCGCGTCGATGCCTGCCAAGGCCGCTGATACTTCCCACGTGCTGACGGGCGAGGCCCTACTCGCCCGCTTCACCGCGCTGGATGCTTTTTTGATTAAGCATCAGGCGCTGTGGAAACCTCGGCCGTTCACTCACCTACAACTTCCATGGGAAGCGTCCTACCCGGAGTTGTCTGCGTGGCTACGCGGGCGGTCGCTGGAAGATGCAGAACGCGCGCATAACCATCCTGCTGATCTTGTCGATGCGCCAGAGCCGTTCGCTTCATTGGCGAAGTTGTCGGCAGAGTTGAGTGCGGTCGCTGAGTTGCCGGGGCGTGCACTTGAAGCTGCCGGGCATCGCTTGAATGTCGATGTGCCCGGGCGCAAGTGGCAGCAGATCGAGGCGTTTGCCGGGCGCTTGTCCTTTGCCTCGCAGCCGATGCATTGGCTGGACTGGTGCTCCGGCAAAGGGCATCTGGGACGGCGCCTGTTGGGTGCCGGGCAAAAATTGACTTGCGTTGAATACGATCCTTTCTTGGTCGCCAGCGGCCAGTCACTGAGTCAGCGTCATCACTTGCAAGCCCTGCATGTCGAACAGGATGTACTCGCGGCAGACGCCCCGGCCGTATTGAACGCCGCCCACACCCCCATCGCCCTCCACGCGTGCGGTGATCTTCATGTGCGCTTGATGCAACTGGCCAGTGCCGCAGGTTGCCGGCAAATGGCGATCGCGCCCTGCTGCTACAACCGCACCAGTCGTAACGAATATCAGGCCTTGTCCTGCGCAGGATCGGCATCACTCCTACACCTGTCGCTGGAAGATCTGGCGTTGCCGATGAGCGAAACCGTCACCGCCGGTGCGCGCGTCCGACGTCAGCGCGACACCTCGATGGCTCGTCGCCTGGCTTTCGACCTGCTGCAACGGCAAGTGCGCGGCGTCGATGAATACCTGCCAACGCCCTCCCTGCCCAGCGCCTGGCTGGATAAACCGTTTGCGGACTATTGTCTCGATCTAGCAGCGCTGAAGGAGTTATCCACAGTCGGCTCGCCAGACTGGTCGACACTCGAAGCCGCCGGTTGGCAGCGGTTGGCCGAAGTGCGCAACCTGGAATTGCTTCGCGGATTGTTCCGACGACCGCTTGAGCTCTGGCTGAATCTGGATCGGGCGCTTTTCCTCGCAGAACAGGGATACGTCGTACGCCTCGGCACCATTTGCGACGCCTCACTCACACCGCGAAACTTACTGCTGCTCGCCGAACGCGCTGAAAACATCACAGCCTGTGGATAACTCTGTTGATGGATTTGCCGTGGATCCAATATCTGCGCCTGTTTCATCGCCTTAACGACACTGGTCATTTTTTGTTCACATAAATAAAAACCTGTAAGACAGGGATTTGCGAACAAGATGAGAATGGCTGCACAAAACCTCGCCCAAGCAGTCCTAGCGCCCCTCAGTTGTGCATAAGCTGCCAACCAAAACGACATAACCGACGAATATTGGGCTGGCCGAGTGAATAACTGCAGGGTCCCGAAATCCCAGACTCAACCGTACGCCCTGCATAAATGCCTTACTGCGCTTGAGGTACAAAAGCTGCGCATTAATTTGCGCAGGGCCTGATTTTTCCGGAATGCAAAAATAGTCTGAATTCAGGGGTTTACAGGATCTACCCAATCGCTATAATCGTCGCCCACACGCCGGTATAGCTCAGTTGGTAGAGCAACTGACTTGTAATCAGTAGGTCCCGGGTTCGACTCCTGGTGCCGGCACCATACAAAACAAAGCCCCTGCAGAAATGCAGGGGCTTTGTTGTTTCTGTCGTTTGGAGCTCACAAGGCCCTCGCGGATGCGAGGGCTTTTTGCGTTTCATACCTGACTGATCTCGAGCACATACGAAATCCTCTGCTCGTTTGCGCTCCAAACATAGCGCAAATGCTTGCCCTGCTTCGGAATCGATACCGCCGGCGGCCGAAACGCCGCAACGCACTCATGCCCGGGCAACCGCACGCTGTTATAGAGCAAGCCCCACGACTCGGCGTCGCGCAGTTGTCGCGCGAACAGTTGTGATGGGCCATAGGCTTCAGGATCAGGCTGATGCAGATGATCAAAGCCATGGCGAATATCATGCAGCGGCCTGATCACCTGGTTGAAGTAAGTACGCATGGTCAATTCGAGATCGGCTTCCCGGGTCGCCGCGAGAAAGCGTTCCTGATGAAAACAGGTTTCAGCGATGGCCGCACTCTGGCTGCTGGCGGCGTAATAGACGCCGAAGGTGCCGTCACTGAAACGGCTGCGTTTGCCGACGTGAGTGAACGCGGCCATCACCGGGCTGGAACCGGGGCCGGACAGGCGATCTTCGGGACGTACGCGGGCAAGGACGCCGGCCTGTTCGACCAGCCGATCATTGGTCAGTGCTTCGATGGCGTAGGCAACTTCGAGGTCCTCGGGGTCGAGGACGTCTTCGAACAGTGCAATCGGCGGGAAGCTGCTGTTGACGATGCGATACGCCCGCGGCCATGGCACATCCACCGGCGCCGGCGATTTCAACCGCGCACTCCGTCGAGGTAGCGGCGCACATCGGCGATATCGACCACCCGGCCTGCCAGCATGTAATCCAGGGCGGTTTTGCCATTGAACGGTGCCGCCGTGTTGGGGCTGCTGACCCAATCGTAGGCGCGCTCGCGGCTATTGCTGAAGATGATGCTCAGCGCCTTGTGAATGCCCATCAGATAAGAGATGCGCTCGAGGGTGTCATGGGGCAGGCGGATGTCTGGCAGGTGTTTGTATTTATAGAACGTGGTGTTGCCAACTCCACCGAGCAGGGTGCGTTGTTGCTCGGCGCTACAGCCCCAATGCTCCATGAGGCTGAAGAAGAACTTCAACGCAACGTGCCCGGCTTCGGGGGCGTCGAGTTGTTCGCGTGGGGTGAGAGCTGGGGATGAGGTAGGCATAGACGCCTCCTGATTTTTTGTCTTAGCTGAAGACTAGTACATAACTGTAATTTTTTAGCATTTTGGTACACAAACGAACGAATCGTAACAATCAAACGCACAGAAGCCGGAGTTAAGCCGGCTTATGTATTTCTGCGCTATTGAAACAGTTCTGAATGACTCCCTAAATCCACGAACGTGATCAAATCTGGACGTGTGTTCTCGTAAACCATCAAAAAATCGCCACCGATATGACACTCGCGGAATCCAGACCAATCTCCAATCAGCGCATGATCCAGATATTCTGCCGGTAACTGCTGCCCCAGGAACAACATTGCCACCACCTTCCGAACGTCGTTCATATCTCGCCTTCCGGCACGGTTATAACGATCCCAAGACTTCTTGAATTCAGAAGTCTGTGCACACTGTTTAGGTCGATCAGCGCGTTTTTGTGTTTTCTCCTGTTTCGCCATCAGCATTCCTCAGCATGTCGTCTATCGAGTCGAAACGCTGACGGATTTCTCGTGCTTCCATCATTGCGCGGGCCGTCTTCTCCGATGGAACTCGCACCTCGAAGGGAAGCCCCTGAGTAGCAACAACCTGCCGCAGAAAAAGTCGCATGGCGTCACTAATGCTCAGCCCGCAAGCGTTCAAGACTTCAGTGGCACGCGTTTTCAAATCCTCATCAATGCGGCAGCGCACATCGGTAGTTTTCAATAGTGCAGCCATTTCAATTACCTCATCGTGGTTTTGTAGCTACATCAGCGCTACCTCTGCATTGTGTTCGGAGTGATCTTCGTCGGTCAACGCGAAGTTGATCGGTGGTTATCTACCACCATGGCTCGCATGCCAGACATCCATTTCAACTCCTTTGACTGTTGGGCACTATCAGCTAGATCGTTACTTTACCTGAGACCTATCTGCGTAGGACGCAGGCAAAAAGCCAGGAAGATGTAAGCTGTTTCTCTTCGAAAAGAATCTCCCCGCGCACCAAAACCACGCACTTTTTTGACCTTCATCACCCCCACTTCACCAAAAACCCCGATCCTCTGTCAGCCTCCAGCCATCGGCGGGGAAATCAATTCGCTACTAAACCCGCGACAACTATGCTCAGGTGCAGGAATATAGCCGGCATATGGCGCCGTTTCGGTCGTTTCGTACACAACAATACCCAGCCCACTTCAGAGGGCATTACCCATGGATAGCAGAACCTTACGCAACCTCATGCGCATCGTGCAGACCGGCTCGTTGTCGGCCGCAGCCGAGCATTCGTGCCTGACCGTGCAGGCGTTGGCCGCACAGTTGAACAAGGTCGAAGAGCAGTTCGGTTTCCGCTTGTTTCGCCGTTCCAACAAGGGCCTGACGCTGACGCCGCAAGGCACGGAGCTCACGCCTTACATCGACAAAGTGCTGATTGCCACGCGACAGATGGAAGAAAAGGTCGAGGCGCTGAAGGTCCCCGGGCAGCGGACGTTGAAGGTGGCGTTGAACAACACCCTGTCGCCTGATTTCAACCGGCGCATGATCGGGCGCCTGATCGAGGTGTTTCCCGATTACCAGATGGAGTTCAGCTACGCCGAGTCGATGGAAAATCTCAGCAAGCTGAAGAACGAAGATTTCGACCTTGCCGTACTGATCGGCCCGCAGCGGCCGGGGCTGCCGAGCATCGTCCTTCCGGAGGTGCAGGTGCAGGTGGTCGGTGCGCATTGCGGTCAGGAAAACGATCCGCTGACGTTGCTGGGCAACAAGTTTCAAGTGCGTCCTGCGGAAGATTGTCCGTATTCCCACAGCTTTTTGCGTTTTCTCGACGCCGGGCTGGGCAATCACGAGAACGGCCAGCGCATGGTCTATTCCTGCAGCGAAACCCTGACGCTGTCGTTGATCACGCAGATGGATGCGGTCGGCATGGTCTCCCGTGAAGCGGCGCAGAAGAACGGCCTGACGATTTTTCCCGGTTTCGAGGATTTCCTCGAAGTCCGGCTGGCGGTAAACAACCCGGAGTTGTCCCACCAGGCGCTGAACGACGTCGTTGATCTGCCGCTACATGAACGAGCCGAGCGCAATGTACGCAGCCGTCCCCACCGCCACACTGAGAAAGAGGTTTTTGCTGAAATACGCACATAGCAACGTCGGAATCGCGGCATAGAATTCCGGGCGATCGAGCTGGATCTGCCGGTCCTTGATCAACAGGGGCGTGAGGCTGATCGCAGCGACGATCGCCACCGGCAGATATTCCAGTGCGCGCGCCACGAACGGCGGCCAGTGTTCGGTGTTGATCTGCAGCGGCAAGGCGCGCGGCAGGAAGGTCACCGCCATCATCAGCACCACCACCAGAATCAGGAACGTTTGGTCAGGCATACACCCACTCCGCAGCCCACAAACGTGGCGATAAATACGTTGAAGGGCGAACTGCCGATCAGGCTCAGCGCGCCCATGCAGACCACGGCAGCAGCGGCCGCAATCAATTTGTTACGCGTGTTGCACAGCGAGACCAGCACGTAGAGCATCATCGCCGTCAGCGCGTAATCGAGCTGATATTTGATCAAGTGCGCCGCGTACTGCGCGCAGACCGCACCGAGCAAACCGCCGAGCACCCACGAGGTGTGGCAGAACAGATTGAAACCGATCAGGTAACGCACGTTGACCGGTGCGCCTGTACCGAGCTTGACGCTGTGAAAGGCGAAGGATTCATCCGTCAGGCCACCGGCGTAAGCCCAACGCTCCATGCGGCTCAAGCCCAATGCACGCAGGGCTTTGGCCATGTACACCGACATCAGCATGTGCCGCGCATTGATCAGGAAAGTGGTCAGCACAATGGTGGTCAGCGATGCGCCGCTGGAGATCAGCGCCAGCGCGGCGAATTGCGAAGCGCCGGCATAGACAAACAAGCACATCGCCACCGGCAGCCACATCGGCAGGCCGGCGTTGACCGCCATCAACCCGAAGACAAACGACACGGTGAAATACCCGGCGACCACCGGGCTGGCTTCGGCAAACGTGCGCGACGGCTGATGAGTCGCCATCAGCGGCGCGCTGCCGGACCTTTCATTCATAGATCCCTCTCAAATGTTCTTTCGCCATGAGGCTCGCAAAAACCCTGGGCGGTCCAGAATCGCTTGCCCGCGAGGTTAGCATCGTCGACGAACAGAAACATCCGCAGCACCCCGACCCGTTTCATGTCGGACGACGCTGCTTCGACCAGACGCTGGCCCACGCCCTGGCTGCGGTAACGCGGGCTCACGGCCAGATGGTTGATCGTGCCGCGACTGCCGAGCATGCCGCCGAGCACCGCGCCGACGATCTCGCCCTCGACATCGAAAGCCAGGTAGGCCGTGGTGGTTTTCTGGATCAACACGCCGCGCAGGCATTTGGCGTCCTGCCATTCGCAGAACGACACTTCGTCGAACTGGCGGAAGAAGCGCTCCATGCGTTGCGCATCCTTGGCGGTGGCGCGGCGCAGTACCACTGGCGTCGAGCACTCGACGCCGTCGATTGGGGTGATCTGATTAGCGAACAATGTCGAAAGCGGTCCCGGGCCGCGAGAAGGAAATCGCCAGAATCTGCCGGTACGCCATGGCATGGGTGTGGGTGTTGCGCGCCGGGGTCACGTAATGGCGCATGTCGCGATCGAGGAAGTAGGTGGTATCGAGAATTTCCTCGTAGGTGGTCGCCGCCAGCTGTTGCTGATGAATGTCATACAAACGACTCTCAGCGCCCTCGACATTATTGCGCCCCCAGAAGTGCACGCCGCTGAACGGATAGCCGTCGCAATGAATGCCTTCAGGGGTGATTTCCAGCTGTTTGCCGGGTTTGATCTCGATGCGGATCTGATGGATCTGGCACTGCCAGATTTCATCGTGCAACTCTTCCGGCAGGACACTTTTGTACACTTCGAAATCGGTGTCGATCAGGCTGCGCATCACCGGCGAAGAGATCACTTCTTCGGAGAAGTCCTGAAAGTGTCGTACCACGCCACCGACGTAAGCGTTGTTCTCTTTCGATTGCACGTAAGCGCGGTGCTCAAGTTGCTTGAGTTCACGGGTTTTCGGGTTGTATTCAAAGTCGCTGTAACGACGGTAGCGCATGCCGGCTTCGGCCTGACCGTAGTAGCTGTCAGGCTCCATGTTTTCCCAACTCTTGGTCAGTCTGACGAAGTCGGCAAAATGACCGTAGAGATTGAAGTCACCACCCTGGACGTTGACAAACTTGTCGCGCCGTAGCGATTCGCCCACTTCTCTGTTCAAAACGATCATTACCAAATTCTCCGCTGCGTTGAACGCCCTAATCTATTGGGTGGAGAATTTGCGTCCATGAGAAAGAATTTCAGGCATTTGAAGCACTGCTTGAAACGGAATCTGCAGCGCTTGAAAAACGACTTTTACATGACAAGAACACCGGTTATTTGCGGTTTTCGCTGAAAAACCGGCGAAAAAAAACCCCGAACGAATCGGGGTTTTCTCATTTTTCTTACAGCGGATCGATCATCAGAAGATGTTGATCGGATAGTCCACGAATACACGCAGCTCGTTACCGCTGACGTTGTACTCGCTGGATTTCTGCGACACGCGCAGGATCGAACTGCGCAACTTCACGCTCAGGTCTTTGGCCGGGCCACTCTGCACGACGTACTTGAACTGGTTGAAGATTTCGCGCTCGGTGCCGCCTTCGCTGGTGGACGTGGTGATGTTGTCGCCGCGCACGTAAGCGAAGTTGTAGCTCAGACCCGGAACGCCGAACGAACCAAAATCCAGGCCATAACCCAGCTGCCAGCTGCGTTCGTCTTCGGCGTTGAAGTCAGACCAGAAGGAGTTGGCCAGGTAGATGGAGTTACCACCGTCGCCGACACGACCCTGGTCTTTCTGGTAGCCGCCATAGGCGTAGCCCAGGTTGCTGTCGCCAGTGGAACGCTGATGCGCCACGGTGAACGAGTGCGGGCCAGTGGCGAAGGTGGCTGCCAGGCTCCAGATCTTGTTGTCGTCGCCAGTTACACCGTTTTCGCGGACATAGGAGCTGTCCAGCTTGGTGCGATAGCCGTTGAAGTCCAGGGTCAGGGACTGATCCTTGTTGAACGGAATCACATAGTTGGCGTTCACGTACTGTTTCTTCAAGACGTCTTCAACGTCGGACGCATACAGCGCGCCTTTGAAGTGTTCGGTGAACTGATAGCTGCCGCCCAACACGTTGATCGACTTCAGACCGCCGCTGTCACGGCCTTCATCGCTCTTGCGCGACTCGGCGGTGAATCGGCCGGCGTTCAATTCCAGGCCTTGGATCTCACGGGAGGTGATCAAAGTACCGGTATAGCTTTCCGGCAGCAGACGCACGTTGTCGTAGCTCAGCACCGGCAGGGCCGGCATCTGGTCGCCGTAGGTCAGTACGGTGTTGGATACGCGAAACTTGACCGCAGCACCGCCCTTGGCGATGTCGTGGTTCGCACGACCGTCATTTTCCTGTTTGAAGAAGTCGATGCCGCCGGCGCCGCTACGGCCCTTGCCGCCGTCCAGGCGCAATGCGTACAGACCGAAAGCGTCCACGCCGACACCGACGGTGCCTTGAGTGAAGCCCGACGAGAACGTACCGATGGCCGCTTGGCCCCATTCGGCCTTGTCCTTGTTACCGTCTTTGTAATCACGATTGATGTAGGCGTTGCGCAACAGTACTTTCAGGCTGCTGTCTTCAACGAAACCCTTGGATTCGGCCTGGTCGTTAGCCATGGCCTGTGTAGCACTCAACATCCCCAGTGCGATCAGACTGATTCGCTTGTTCAACATTTTGTTTTCCTTATTACGGGTTGAAACGCGCTGTGTCGAACGGCTGAAACGGCGCTTTCTGCACTCTTGTATTCACCCCGAAACAAAAAAGCCCGCCGACGTTAACGTCATGGCGGGCCTGCTCCTTATTTTGAGTCATGGCGGTTAGCCACAGGCGTTGGGCCGAATCGTAGCCGCGCCCTGAACTGTGTGTCAATTTCAAGAATCGTCTTTAAATAGGCGAAAAACGTCTAAGAAACGTAATTTTTTTGCTCGGCGGTTGCAGAAAAAACGGATTAAACAGGCAGTTTGAACTGTGGGAGCGAGCCTGCTCGCGAAGCGCTGGATCAGTCAACAAAGTCACTGGCAGTGCTGACGCCTTCGCGAGCAGGCTCGCTCCCACTTTTGAATACCTGTGGATAAAAATCAGGCAAAAAAAGCGCCGCCATCCCGGCAGCGCTTTTACCAATCCCTATTGTTTTTATCCTTCCATCACATCCCACAAGGCTTCCAGCTCGGCCTCGCTGAACAGGCCAGCGGGGTAGCGCTCGATCATCATCCGGCGCGGATCAGGTTGTCTGATCTGACGCGTTCCATTGGACTTCAACCAGTGCGCGACAAGCTGGAGCGACTCGCCGTTGACGGCCATGGGATGCACAGTCCGCTCGCTGATTACGTTCACTTCGGCGTTCATTTCAGCGCTCTCTCCCCGTTCGTGAGCGGCTACGTTATCCAAGGTTTGTGACAGAACTGTTGAAGTTCCCCTCCCTCCCTAGTGCATCAGGAGCAATACAAGAGCTATGCCAAGGCGACCCGAATGTCGACCGGCGGATACAAACAAGCCCGCGGTCCTGACGGGCCGCGGGCTTGCTTTGATGCTGAGCGAGCTAATCGTTGCCTGGCTGATTTGTGAATCAACTCAAGCTGTTACGACTCAACTCACTCTTTGTGCGGCGCTGGCTGCTGTTGGGTAAGGCAGTGAATATTGCCGCCACCCAGTAACAGTTCGCGGCCCGGCACCATCACTACTTCGTGCTGTGGGAACAGCGTCTGCAGGATTTCCCTGGCCGGGGCATCCATCGGGTCGTCGAAGCTCGGCGCGATGATGCCACCGTTGACGATCAGGAAGTTCACGTAGGAACCGGCCAGACGCACGGAAGGATTGCGCTCCTGCGAACCGTCCACCGCATCGACGCCGGCACACTCTTCTTCGGTCGCGTACAGCGGCCCAGGAATCGGCATTTTGTGCACCGTGAACGGGCGGCCCTTGGCGTCGGTGCTGCTTTGCAGCACTTTCATTGCCGCCTGGCAGCGCGGGTAGTTCGGATCCTGCGGATCATCGGTCCACGCCAGCAGCACTTCGCCCGGACGCACGTAGCAGCAGAAGTTATCCACATGGCCGTCGGTTTCATCGTTGAACAAGCCATCCGACAACCAGATGATCTTGTCCACAGACAGGTTGTCGCTGAGTACGGCTTCGATTTCTTCGCGGCTCAGGTGCGGGTTGCGATTGCGGTTGAGCAGGCATTCTTCGGTGGTGATCAGCGTGCCTTCGCCGTCGACATGAATCGAACCGCCTTCGAGCACGAAACCTTCGGTGCGGTAACGCGGGCTGCGCTCGATCTCGAGGATCTTGCCGCCGACCTGCGAATCACGGTTCCACGGTGCATACAGGCCACCATCGAAACCGCCCCAGGCGTTGAAATCCCAGTTCACACCGCGCACTTCACCATGGTTATTGATAACAAAGGTCGGGCCGCTGTCACGAACCCAGGCGTCGTCGCTGGACATTTCCACCACGCGGATATTCGGCACATCGAGGCGCGCGCGGGCGTTTTCGTATTGGCCGGCGGAGACGGCAACGGTGACCGGCTCGAAGCGGGCGATGGCCTTGGCCACCGTGGCGTGCGCAGCCTGCGCCGGTTTGCCGCCCAGACGCCAGTTGTCCGGGCGCTCGGGCCAGATCATCCAGGTCTG
This sequence comes from Pseudomonas sp. Sample_11, assembly GCF_004307505.1. Lineage (NCBI taxonomy): Bacteria > Pseudomonadati > Pseudomonadota > Gammaproteobacteria > Pseudomonadales > Pseudomonadaceae > Pseudomonas > Pseudomonas sp. Sample_11. Next base: position 596 of record NZ_RCOD01000054.1, on the reverse strand, counting down.
GGTTTGTGGCGCCCACTCGGCCGGCATGTAGAAGCCATCGGCGCGTGGGGTACTTTTCAATGTGGTCATCAGGACTCCAGGGAACCGTCGAGGGTTTTCAACGCGCCGTACAGATTCGGCCGGCGGTCGCGGAATGAACCCCACGCGCTGCGAATATGTTCCAGCTCGTCGAGGTTGAACGTATGCACAAGAATACCTTCTTCGGTTTTATTCAGCTCCTGCACTTTTTCGCCGAACTGGTTGGCGATGAACGACGAGCCGTAGAAGGTGATGTCGTAGCCGTCCTGCTCTTCATTGCCGATGCGGTTGCTGGCAATCAGCGGCATCAGGTTGGCGCCGGCATGGCCCTGCTGCACCCGCTGCCAGTGATCGCGTGAAGAGATGGTCTTGTCGTGCGGCTCGCTGCCGATCGCGGTTGGATAAAAGAGAATTTCCGCGCCTTGCAGGGCCATGCTGCGTGCCGCTTCCGGGAACCACTGGTCCCAGCAGATGCCAACGCCGATTTTCGCGTAACGGGTGTTCCATACCTTGAAGCCGGTGTCGCCCGGGTTGAAGTAATACTTTTCGTGATAGCCCGGGCCGTCGGGGATATGGCT